>JACQJM010000229.1 GCA_016205045.1 Elusimicrobiota bacterium
AAGAAAATTATCTTTTTCATATAGCCTCCTCGAATGGAGCTGCTCCCAGGACCGGTTGCGATTATAGGCAATCCCAAGGCTGGTGTTCAAGTTGTTTCCTAAAAAGGCCTTGATTTTTTATCAGATATGCACAATACTTAGAGAATCCCGCCTAATCAGGAACCCCAGCAGAAAAGAATTAAGAGGTTACACAACGTGAATATTCGAAGCTGGCGACATCCCTGCGGGGTGTCCTTGGGTCTTCTCCTTCTAGGAATAAGCCTGCCTCCGGGCCACACCCAAACCGAGAAGGCAGGCCAAGTGCTATTCTCTCCCAATGGGGATGGAATCGTCGACTCCGCCGTTTTTCGACTAGGGGTGTCCAACCCTGCCAGCGTCGCCAAATGGGAATTCAGCATCACCAATAACATGGGCCGGGAGGTCAAGCGCTTTTCGGGCAAAGGGGCTCCCCCCTCAACTCTCGATTGGGATGGTAAGGACGAACACAATCAGCTCATCCCCGACGGAACCTACTCATACACCCTCAGCGTGGTGACGATCGCCGGCAGCAGTGAGAGGATCCCTCTCCGGGAGCTCGTCTGTGATCGACAAAGTCCATCAGCTCAGGTGGCAGTAGAGCCCGCCGTATTCTCCCCCGAAGAGGGCAGCGCCAAGCCGACGGCCCGATTTGCCATGCAGGCCTTGGATGCCAACGGCATCCATAGTTGGCTTTTGAAGATCCAGCTCTTGGAGGGCGGGGGCACGATCAAATCCTTCTTCGGCAAGGGCTCCCCACCGGAGCACGTGGAGTGGGATGGACGAAAGGATGGAAATGAGCCTGCGGCCAATGGGGAGTACATCTTTACCTTGGCGGTTCGGGATCGCGCTGGCAACACCACCATGACCCCTCCCCGCACGGTCACCATCGATCGTGGAGAACCCGTGATGGTCATCGATGCCCGGCCAAATATTTTCTCTCCCAATGGGGATGGTATTCAGGATGTGGTCCTATTTGAACTGAATTCTTCCACAGTTCGGAAAGTAATCGAGGGCTGGGCCCTGCAGATCCAGAATCTTAAGGGAAAACCGATTAGGTCTTTCCAAGGATCCGGTGCGCCTCCGCAGGAAATCCCTTGGGATGGCAAGGACACAGGGGGACGCCTTATGGAGGATGGGGTGTATGCCTACAGCGTCACCACGGTGGACCAGGCGGGCAACCGCGGGGTGACCATCCCTAAAACCCTGATCCTGGACAACGCTCCTCCCCAGGTCAACGTGGAAATCGCCCCCACCCTACTTTCTCCCAACGGGGATGGGACGACCGATATCGGGAATTTTCAAATAGACATCCAAGAGCCAAACGGCATCCGGTCGTACGCGTTAGGCATAGTCAACGATGTGGGAGAGGTAAAAAAAATTTTTAAAGGGGAGGGCATGCCTCCCAAACAGATTCAATGGGCGGGACAGGGAGAGGACGGTAAAACTCTTTTGGATGGCCGATACACTTACTCCTTAACCGTAGTGGACCGCGCTGGAAACAAAACGATCTCCGCACCCAAACCCATTCAAGTGGACACCACTCCCCCCCGCGTGGATGTATCGGCAGAGCCCCGCTTAATCTCATTCAGCAGCGATCAAAAGGAGGTTCACTTTCAAGTTTCTGCTCAGGATGCATCCGAGTTGGATACCTGGAGTCTCGAGATCCGCAGTGCGCGCGAGCCTACGAAAGTAGTGCGCCAGTTCGCGGGAACGGGGACACCCAGCCGCCTATTGACATGGGATGGTCGAACCGATACCAAAGAGCCCCTGCCGGACGGAGCCTATACGTATACATTGCAAGCACAAGATAAGGCGCATAATATGGCGATCTCCTCGCCGGAAACGATCACGGTGGGCTCCCAAATACCTCGAATCTCGATCCGTTCCAACCTCCCCAGTTTTTCCCCCAACGCGGACGGGACCAAAGACTCCGTCACCTTTGCGATGGAGGTTCAGTCCTTTAATAAGATCCAACAATGGGAGGTGAAACTGGTTGACGCGAGTGGGATGGTCTTCCGAAAATTCTTGGGCCACGAGCCTCCTCCCGCAGAACTAATCTGGGGAGGAGAAAAAGATGACAAGAGCCGAGCCCCGGATGGCCTGTATCGCTACACTCTCCGGGTGATAGACGAGGCTGGGAATCAAAACGCAACGGCTCCCCAAAACATCCTTGTTGATACGAACTCCCCTCAGATATTGGTTCAAGCCGTTCCCGCTCTGTTCTCTCCGAATGGAGATGGCTCGCTCGACCAAATCGCTTTCCAACTAAGATACCTGGATGTAAACCCTGCGGGCCCGTGGCATTTGACGATTAAAAATAAAGGAAACAGAATTGTGCGCACCTTCTCCGGGAATGGGGAACTGCCCGCAAGCATCACATGGGAGGGCGTTTCAGATGAGAAGAAGGGAGTGCCAGATGGCACTTATACGTATGGGCTATTTGCCGAGGACGCGGTGGGAAACCACTTCTACACTGCCGACCAAATTCTGCAGGTGGACAACACCCCCCCGGCGATCACGCTCTCTGCCGAGCCCACCATCTTCGCCCCTAAGACCGATGGCTCCAAGAACCGGACCATTTTTAGCCTCGCCGTTCAGGACGCATCCGATCTAGCCGATTGGACTCTACAGATTCTAAACGCGGGATCCAAGCTCATACACTCCTTCAAGGGATCGGGGAGACCTCCCGCAGAACTGCCGTGGGAAGGGGTGGACTCAAAAAACAACGTATTTCCAGATGGAAAATACACAGGGCAGCTCTTGGTGAAGGATCAGGTGGGCAACCAAGGAAGAAGCCAGGGAGTTTTAGTAACGATCGACACTTCTAAACCAGTCTTAGTCGTATCTTCCGAAGAAGAACTCGTCCCCAGCCTGGCACCTGAAGCACTGGTTCACGAAAGCTCCCGAGGCCTTGTGATCAGCCTGGCTGCGGAAGTTCTGTTTGAAATGGGTAAAGCCAACATCCGACCAGAAGCCTTTCTAACCCTGGATGAGGCGGCCGCCGTGGTTAAGAAATATCCTACTCGCCACGTTCTGATCGAAGGACACACAGACAATACTCCCATCCACACTCCTGAGTTTCCTTCCAATGAGGCTCTCTCCATGGCCCGAGCCAAGGCTGTCATCGATTATTTTGTGAACACCGGCAAGATCGCGGTCGCCCACTTCACCGCCAAGGGCCACGGAGACTCCAGACCCGCAGCGGACAACAGCACGGTAGGGGGAAAGCGCAAGAACCGCAGAGTCGAAATTATTATTCAAAACGAAGAAAAGAATATCTCCGCCGCGCCTACCAAGCCTTAAGAGCCTACAAGTAATACCCTCCGTGGGACACAACCCAAAAAAATCGTAAGATAAGCTATCCCTCTGCCAAGAGGAGGTTATTATGCGAAGGCCGGTCCTAGTCCCATCAAGAATTGAGCGCTACAGCACTGATCACAGCAGTCCCGAATCGGACCTGCTTAAAAAGTTGGTTCAGGAAACCTATGCCAAAACGGAAATCCCCCAGATGCAGATCGGGCATCTGCAGGGGGCCTTTCTCAGATTGTTGGTGAGGGTGTCCCGCGCCAGCCGGGTGCTAGAAATAGGAACCTTCACCGGATACAGCGCCCTGGTAATGGCCGAGGGGCTCCCTCCAGGAGGAAAACTGATCACCTGCGACATCGACCCTCACACAACACAGATGGCTCGCCAGTTTTGGGCCCAAAGCCCTCACGGCAGAAAAATAAATCTCAAGTTAGGCCCCGCCCTGGAAACGCTGCAAGGGCTGAAGGGACCATTCGACATTGTGTTCCTCGACGCCGACAAAGAGAATTATACCCGCTATTGGGAAGCGTTCCTTCCTAAGGTAAGAAAAGGTGGTTTAGTGGTGGCGGACAACGTGCTGTGGAGTGGCCGGGTCTTAAATCCTCAAGAAAAAAGCGATCACGCTTTGGCAGAGTTCAACAAACATGTCCACGCCGACAAGCGTGTGGAGGCGGTGATGCTGGCCCTTGGGGACGGATTGACGCTGGCCTGGAAGAAATAAAAAATCGCAGCTAATAAAAATTCAACGGCTTCCTTTCTGATGTGTCCGAGAAGCCTGGGCAGAAGCCAACCCCGTCATCAATGGTAATGGTCGAACAATTAAATGTCCGATCGCTGGAATAGTAGTTGAATAAATACTGCTTGTAACGCGTATTTGAGCCGGAGCCATCCGCATAACCAATGCATACTTCCGAGGGGGGGCAAAGATTTAAAAAAGTTACAATATAGTGTTGTGGGTCATCCGGGTCTGGCTGCGAACTCACTGTAAACGTATCAGAATCTCCTATCTCAACATCTAAGCCCCCCGGGCAGCCAGAGCTGGGGCCATAAATTACTGCACACCTGTCTTCAGCCTGGACAATAGTTCTAAGGTAATCTAGATGCACGGAAAACTCTATTTGCTGTTTAGCTTTCTGGTACTGGGGCATACCTACCGCCGCCAATACGGCAATGATCAGCACCGCCGTCAGAAGCTCTATGAGCGTAAATCCTGATTTACATTTAAGCTTTGCTGGCATTAGAGTAAAATGTACGACGCGACGCAGCTTCATTGGGGTACTAAAAGTATACCAGGAAAGGCTTCTCATTTCCTGAAGAAACAGTAAAAAAAGGTGTCCAAAAAGTGCCCATCCAAGCTGTCTAAAAGGTGTCTATTTATGAGACTTCTTGGCAGAGGCCAAAGTGGTAATAATTTGGTCGGTAAGAACGCGGCGAACCATTAGGTAGCGCTTGCGATAGTAATCGCTGTAGAGACTCTCCATCGTGACTCCCACCTCGGGCCTGGAAAAGTGGATAAAAATCCCGTTATTGACGTAAATTCCCACATGACCTACAATGCGGTTCCTTCTAGAGCCTGAAAAGAAAACCAGATCGCCCATTCTCAGCTCTTTTGAATTTTTTATCCGCTCTCCCACAATGGACATAGCGGCGGCGGTGCGCGGCAACTTCATGCCGTGAGCAGAAAAAACTTTGTCCACAAAATCGGAGCAGTCTAGAGGGGAGGGATGGGGCACCCCCTCTTCCGGCAAATATTTTTTAGCGGTTCGGACAACTGCTTTGGCCAAAGAGGAGAGAGGCGGTCGCTCGCTCAAGTAATCTCCGACCCGACGAGGAGCCGAAGCCCCGCAACCAGAAAACCACAGTGTCCCCACCAATAAAAAAGGAGTGCTCCATGCCAAGGGCCATTTCATGCTTATAGCATAACCCCTGAATTAAAAAATCACCAGGGGGGAAAAGGGGGACGGGGCTTGTAATCTTGGATTTCAAAAAGAATTTAGAGACGAGCGCGCGCGAGACTTGAAGAAAAAATAAAGAATGAGACCCACAGTCAACGCCACTATCATCCTGAAAAATGCTTGCAAGGGAGATTGGATAGCCAAAACCATACAGACAACTATTCCCACATAAGGAACGATTTTCGGGACTCTAAATATCCCAGGAGAAGTAGGTTCGCGGTGGCGGATCTTAATCAGACTCCAATGCACCATCAAAAAAGCGGAGATCAAAAGCAGGCTTGTGGTTTGGGCCATGATTTTGACTCCCCCCGTAAGAACCAAAAGAATACATAACCCCATCGCCACGAGTACAGCCACCCAGGGAGTGCGTCGAGAGGAGTGGATCTCAGCCAGAGGTTTGGGTAAAAGCCCCTGATCCGACATGCCGTACAGCAACCGAGACGCCATGATTAAATTAGCTAGGCCTGTGTTGCACACGGCAAAAAGAGCTATTGGAGCAAATCCCCAAGCGGGCATCGGAAATCCTGTTTTTTTAAGCACATCCAGAAGAGGGGTGGTAGATTGGGTCGCCTCCGCCGGGGTCATTACCCAAAGCACAGCAAAAACGGCTGCAAGGTAAAAAATTGTCGTGACACTCACCGAAATCAGGATGGCCCGAGGAATATCTCGAGTGGGATTCTTCGCCTCTTCCGCTAAATTGGCCAAGTCCTCAAATCCCATAAACGCGTAAAAAGCCAGGGTCGCCCCCGAGAGGATGGGCAAAAAACCAGAAGAGGGAACAATACGGCTCAACAGTTCTGAAGCATTCTGTCTAAAGGCATATGAGAGTCCCACCACGATCACCAAAACAATACCAAACACCTCGATGGAGGTGAATAGGTTGTTGACGCGAGCCGATTCTCGGATGCCCCAAAAACTGATGAAACTCATGAGCAGAATCAGTCCGATCGCGGCCGCCATCTGAGGAACTTCCAAAAAAACACGGAGATACCCATAAAAAGCCAAGGAAACCGTTGCAGAAGAGGTGATCCCGCTGGCCAAAACAAAAAAACCAACGAGATAAGAAACTAAGGGATTCTCAAAGGCGCGAGCGCAGAAGGAAGCTGCTCCTCCACTTTTAGGAATACGGGAACTGAGCTCGGCATAAGTCAGGCCCGTGACGGAAGCCAAAAGAGCGGACAAAAGAAATGAAAGCCAGGCAGAAGAGCCCGCGATTCCCACCACCTTCCCCACAAGGGCATAAATACCTGCCCCCAGGATGTCACCCACTCCATAGAATATAAGCGTCCAGAGACCCAGTTGCCGGGAAAGTTGCGTCATAAACAAACATCATGCTAATTTTGATTTGGAGGGTCAATCCTGTCGCAAAGGAATTACAACCTTCCGACAGGTCCCGCTCATAAACGGTTCGGGCGATTTTGACCTTCTTTGATCCCGCCC
Source organism: Elusimicrobiota bacterium (assembly GCA_016205045.1). Classification (GTDB taxonomy): domain Bacteria; phylum Elusimicrobiota; class Elusimicrobia; order JACQJN01; family JACQJN01; genus JACQJM01. The sequence goes on from JACQJM010000229.1 coordinate 6,720, forward strand.
CTCTCCGTCAAGAAAGCCCATTCCCACTTAGGTAGCGTCCGCCCCTTGAAAAACGCGAGAATTTATGTTATACAAATGTATATAATAGTTCCAAAAAGGAATCGTTTATGGAAATGATTAGGAGATTTTTCAAGGCCCCCCAGGACAGCTTTTTCCTCTTCGGTCCGCGCGGAACCGGGAAATCCACCTGGCTCAAGGAGAACTTCCCCAAAGCCCTTTTCGTGGATCTCCTTGATCCTGATTCCTACCGCACCTATCTGAATAACCCTGAACGGCTCCGCCAGCTGGTGGTGGGGCATCCCGGAGCAGTGCAGGTGGTAGTGGACGAGGTCCAGAAGGTTCCGGCACTTTTAGACATGGTGCACCTGTTGATCGAGGAGAAATCGCGCCGTCCCTTGCAATTTATCCTCACGGGATCGAGCAGCCGCAAGCTCAAGCGGGCTGGTGTAGACCTACTGGCGGGCCGAGCGCTTCTAAAAACATTGCATCCATTCATGGCCTCGGAGCTAGGAAGCCGCTTCAATCTCGAAAAGAGCTTACAAATGGGTCTATTGCCACTGGTCCTGGCGGCGACTGATCCTGAGCAAACTCTCAAATCCTACGCAGCGATCTACCTTAAAGAGGAGGTGCAGGAGGAAGGCCTGGTCCGCAATGTGGGAAACTTTTCTCGCTTCCTGGACGCCCTCAGTTTTTCCCATGCCTCACTCCTTAGCATATCGGAGGTTGCTCGTGAATGCGAGGTTGGACGAAAGACAGTTGAGGGATTCGTCGAAATATTGGAAGACTTGCTCCTCGGGTTTAGGCTCAATGTATTTACGAAGCGTGCCAAGAGGCACCTGGTGCAACATCCAAAGTTTTATTACATGGATGTGGGGGTTTTTCGAGCGCTGCGGCGCAAGGGACCGCTGGATGTCCCTGAGGAAATCGGAGGCAGTTCTCTGGAAGGTTTGGTCGCCCAACACCTGCGTGCCTGGATCGCTTATGGCCGGAAAGACCGGGAACTATATTTCTGGCGTACCAAATCCGGGGTGGAGGTGGATTTCATCGTTTATGGTCAAGACACTTTCCTGGCAATTGAAGTGAAGGCCTCGCGGAGAGTTTCCGCTAGGGATGTCCGGCCTTTAAAAGCTTTTCTGGAGGATTATCCCCAGGCTCGAGCCTGCTTGCTCTATGGCGGACGCGAGCGTTTGAGCATAGACGGTATCCTGTGCTTACCCTGTGTGGACTTCCTTCTGCGGCTTTCCCCTGACGTGGCCGTTTCGGAATTGTTTTGACCATATGCCCAACAAAGGGAAAGCCGAAAGGACTTGGCCTCTGTGGTTCCAAGTGTGGTTCCATCAGGAACTACATCCCCCTCATCTTCAATAACTTCCGCCGCATCCGCTCCTGACCTGTTTTTTGACGATCCAGCCCGCCCCCCGTCCGCCCCCCCCAACATCATAAAGAACAGGGTGTGAGGT
>JACQJM010000233.1 GCA_016205045.1 Elusimicrobiota bacterium
GTTTTTCTAGATACTCCTGGCCACGAGGCCTTCACCGCCATGAGAGCCCGAGGAGCTAAAGCCACCGATATAGTCGTTCTCGTAGTATCCGCCGCGGATGGGGTCATGCCGCAGACGGTGGAAGCCATCGATCATGCCAAAGCGGCCGATGTCCCCATTGTGGTCGCCGTAAATAAAATTGACCTTCCTACCGCCAACGTGCCTAAAATCAAACAGGAACTTTCCCAGTATGGCCTCTTAGGAGAAGATTGGGGTGGAAAAACCATTATGGTGGAGGTGTCTGCCAAGAAAAGGATCAATCTAGATAAACTTCTTGAAATGATTCTTTTAGAAGCGGAGCTTCTTGAAATCAAAGCCAACCCTGATCGTCCGGCCATTGGCGCTATTTTAGAAGCCCGCATGGACGCTAAGAAAGGAAATGTGGCCACCATGCTAGTGCAGAACGGAACCCTAAAACAGGGAGACCCCTTTGTGGTGGGACTAAGTTATGGCAGAGTCCGGGCATTGGTCAATGACCGAGGAGAACGTGTCCAGGCAGCCCCCCCCTCTACTCCCATCGAACTCATCGGCATCAGCGGAACCACTCCTCAAGCGGGGGATATTTTGAGCGTGGTCTCGGATGAGAGACAGGCCAAAGACATCGCGGAAAAAAGGCAACTTATCCATCGCGAACAAACCCTGGCTCACCAAAAACATATTTCTTTATTAGCCATAAAATCTAAAGGGGTGAAGGAACTGAAAATCGTTTTAAAGACCGATGTACAAGGCTCCTTGCAAGCCCTCAAGGACTCTTTGGAAAAAACCACAGCCTCTTTGGAAATAAGCCTAAAGGTGATCCATGCCGGCATCGGCAGCGTAAATGAATCGGACATCCTTTTAGCCAAAGCCTCCGATGCGGTGATCTTAGGTTTTCATGTGGATATTGAAGCCAGGGCTCAAGAAGAAGCCGATAGATCAGGGGTAGAAATCCGCATTTATTCTATCATCTATGATCTTATCGCCGATGTGAAAGCTGCCATGGAAGGCTTATTGGAGCCCGAGATCGTAGAGGTGGTGACCGGAAAACTGGAAGTTCGGCAGATATTTCAAATGAAGGGAGGAAAAATTGCCGGTTGCATGGTCTCAGAAGGCAAGGTGCAGAGAGGTTCTCAGATCCGAGTGCTTCGCTCAGGAAAAGCTATCTTTCAAGGCAATATCGCCAGCCTAAAACACTTTAAAGAGGATGTGAAGGAAGTGGAAAAAGGCTTTGAGTGCGGCTTGATGGTAGATAACTTTAAAGATTTTCTTCCCAACGACATCCTTGAAGTCATCGTTAAGGAAAAAAGAACCCGCCGACTGGAACCAGCCCTGTAAAAGCTGGTTCTAAGTTCTAGGTTCGAAGTTCTAGGTAATTATTAAGGAAAGTTAAACTTAGAACATAGAACTTAGCACTTAGAACTGTCTTTTATATGTCTCAACGAATCAGCCGCTTAGAAGAACTTATCAAAGAAGAAGTGTCTAAGATTCTCAAGACTCTAAAAGACCCTGAACTCCAAGGCTTAATAACGCTTACGGGAGTCAAACTGACCAAAGACCTAAAGGCTGCCACTTTGTTTTACTCGGTGCTAGGAACACTCGAGGATCGCGAACATTCTTCGCGGGCCCTCATACGTTCTCAAAATCATATTCGCAGCCTCCTCTGGGAACGACTTCATATAAAATATATTCCCACCATTGCCTTCGAATATGATTCGACCCCCGAAAAAGCGGCAAGAGTAGAAAGAATCTTGAACCAGATTCATAAAGAAAAAGAATCTTCATGAAAAAAATCTCTTCTCAAACAATCTTGAAACGGATTGCCGGGATTATCCGAAAAAATAAAACATTTTTCCTGGCCGGCCACATCAATCCCGATGGGGACACATTAGGATCTTGCTTGGCTTTGGCCTCGGTTCTTAAACGCCTCGGTAAGAAAGCCACTGTTTTTGTGGTGGGGGCCGTGCCTCAAAACCTTGGCTTTTTGCCGGGAATCAATGAAGTCCAAACCCAAATCAATCCTCAAGCCTCTTACGATGCAGGCATTCTCATGGAATGCTCCAATCTAGAAAGAACGGGGAGCATTCTGGATTTTAAACGGCAAATCAAAACATTGGTCAATATCGATCACCATAAAACCTCAACCCCGTATGCCCATGTCAATTTAATCGAGCCAAAATCGGCGTCCAATGCGGAGCTGGTGTACCGTGTCATCAACGCCCTTCAAGTTAAAATGAAAAAAGAAGAGGCCATGTGCCTTTACGTCGGTATCGCCACGGACACAGGGCGCTTTCACTACTCCAACACCACCCCCGAAACTTTAGAAACGGTCGCCGATCTCCTACGGCTGGGAGTGCCGGCTTCCTCCATCAATGACAGGCTTTTCGCCACAAAACCACTTCCAGCCTTAAAGCTCTTGGGAAAATGTCTTACAACCCTTTCTTTGGAACACCACGGGACTATCTGTATCCAAACCATCGATCACAAAACTCTGGAGGAGTGCGGTGCTCTCATGGAACATTCGGACGATATCGTTAATTACGGATTGATGATCCCAGGTGTGGCCGCTTCCATTCTAATCAAGGAAGAAAAAAAAGATCCTCCCCGGGTTTCCGTCAGCCTCCGAGCTCGAGACACGGTCGACATGAGCGCCGTGGCAGAGGTTTTTGGAGGGGGAGGTCA
>JACQJM010000231.1 GCA_016205045.1 Elusimicrobiota bacterium
CCATATTTCTATACTGGTCCATCAAATTTTGCCAGGGGGTGTCATTTTTGGGAGTTCCGGGAGTAGGAGGTTCCACTGAACTTTGGTTGAGGTTAGGATCATTGGGCTTCATGCCGGGGCCATTGGCTATGCCCGCGCCACCCACGCCAATACCACCTGCTCCCCCGATCTGGGGACCCACATCGGAACCGATCATACGTCCACCCTCAAACGCATAGGTGGTTCCCTGCTTGCCTCCCTCTGCGCTGGGCACCATGCTCGCTCCTAAGCTGGCCTTATTGGCGAATTTAGCCTGACCAAACGCCGAGCTTCCCTTCATGGAAACAGGAGGTCTGGCAGCGGAAGCAATTACCACGCCCGCCTTACCGGTTTGGTAAGACCCTGCGGAAGCCGTTTTCTGAGTGGGTTTATAGACGGGTTGGAAAGGAGAGTTCATTCCTCCCGACATGCCCGCTCCTCCACCGCTCAATTTGGGCATAGTCATAGAAGCACTTTTAAATCCATCACTCTTAACCAAATTGGCTTTGGCTATCTGCGCAGCACGGGAGGGAGAGTCAGCCTGTTGGACTTGTTGCATGGCAGACCCTTCGCCGCCCCCTTCTGAACCCGCCAAACCGGAAACCCCATCTTGCTTGGCCACTGTTTTGAAATACTCCAACGAAGCAGAACCTGTCCTGGACTGCTGAGCCACCTGAGCCGCCCTTCCATCCCGGGCCTCCGCCACAGGTTCCCTCCCAGGTTCGTTTTGGAAAATGGCGGAAGAATAGGTCGGCGCGGAAGAAGGCCCTCCCATGTTCATCACCACGGTGATTCCTGCCGCGATGGCGGAACCGGTCACCACGATCCCCACAATACCGGCCTTCGTAGTCAAAAGAGAGCCCAATCCTCCGGCTCCACCGGCTCCGGAAGATGCACCATTTCCTAGGCCATGGAACAAAGAACCTAGAAGTCCGCCCTTCTTATCTTCTTTTTTGTCGCTGTATTGGTTCATAAAAAACCTCCCTCAAACTTCTCCCTCCTTGTCACGCAAAAGTGCCTGGTAACTTCTTTTTCGGAGAAAAAAAGTACCAGGCACTTTTGCTGAGGGGTCATAAATTTTCTCCTATCCTGTTGCTCCTTTAAATATGTGAGTGAGAAAAGCTTGGGCTAACATTTGTAAAATCGCCAGCCCCCAATTATTGGAATCTTTATTTGCATTGGGATCGGGAAGTGGGGGCGGAATGATCTTCTTCTTGCTTAAACTGGAATCATTCTTTTTCAAGTCGGCCACGGTCCCATCGTAGCTCAATCCCGCAGGACCGATAAAATTCTGTTGGCCCGTTTTCTGCAGAGCAGGATCCTGTTTCGTGGCTTCAAATCCCCGTGTGGCACCCGACTTTGCGGCATCGCCGGGAGTCATGACCGCTTGTTGGCTCGCCCTTTCAGATGAGATAAGATTCGACATCGTGGCCGAACGGCCCGTGTCCAACGCAGGTTTTCCCATATTGGCTGCAAAAAGAGATTTAGGATCGATCGCCGCTTCCCCCGCTCCCTTGCCAAAGAAAGGAGTATTGCCCCCTATCTTACCCATCGCGGTGGTTCCCGCGCCTCCCCCGCTTAAAGAAGGCATGGCGCTCAGCTTGGGACGAGAAACCGGGTTGGATACATCCATATAGGAGGGGGCTTTAGAACCGGTAGTTCCCGAAGCCGTGGCTGAGGCATTGGAAGATGCCGATTTTTCGGAATTCAAATCTTCCTCGGAGAAGTAGATTCCTTCCTTTTTGCCTGAGTACAACGCGGAAGAAGATCCATCGGGAGCGGTAGCAGGATTGTCTATCATCTCTCCCGTGAGAGGAGATCCCGGGGCTCCCACCTCAGGGCTCAAGCCCAACGTATTTAAATTCACGGCTCTGCTCTTGGATCTATGCGGCACAGCGACAGAACTGTCTGTGGAAGATTTTTGCAGAAGAGGAAGAGACATCCATCCCACCATGGCAATGACCACCAGGATGCCTATCCAGGCGTAGCGACTCAGGTCGTTTTTCTTTTTAGGACCAACGATTTTAGGCATAAACCCCAAACTGAGATGAGTTTTTGAGTTTCTCATCACTCATATCTCATCCCTCATCCCTAACTTCAGACGGAATACCGTCTTTAAAAGTGTAAATCCAAATCCTAACCTTGTCAAGGGTCCTGCGGATAACGATTGGGTGAAGAAACGGTTAAGAAATGATGAAGGAATTAAAGATCTAGGTGGAGTCGCATGGCCTTATCCATCTCAACCATGACTTCCTTGGGCAGGAGTCCAATCCATTGTCCCAATCTCTGCTTGTCAATGGTTCGGATTTGGTTGGCTTTCACCTTGCTGGGCTCTTTATTCCCATAGACTCCCGACTTTAACAACACCTCAAAAGGATATACTTTATCCACGGAAGTGGATAAAGGCAGAACCGTGACCGTTTGGGCATGAATATTGTTGAGGTCATTGGAAACTACTACGGCAGGCCGAGTTTTCTTAATTTCGGAACCCACCGTGGGATCTAGATTTACCCAATAAATCTCCCCACGTTTAATCAAAGAGAATCTCCAGAGACGCTATCCCAATCTTTTAATAAACCAGCCTCTTCCCGAGAAACTTCTCTATAAGCCTGGGCCAACTCTTGCTCCTTAAGATTCTTTTCCTCGAGATCTAGTTTTTCTCGAACTGCCTCCGCAATGAAAGCACTTTTGTTGGATTTAGCCTTGAGTCGAGCTGCGTCCTTTTTAGGAATAGTGATATTCAGTCTCTGTGTATTCATATGCTCACTTAATGTGTATTATAATACACAAAATATATTTTGTCAAGGGGTCCCAGGGTTTTATTTACTAGCAAGTTTCCCCTCGATCGTGTCCACATATGATAGTACCAGGATCTATGCCCCCACCAGGAAGAGGAGAATCTATGAACCCAGGATCCGTTTTAGGAGCGGTGTCCGGTATCTTTGGGGTACCTCCTCCTCCCAGATAACTGCTCAGCCAGTCGCCGAAAGGACCCATCAAGGACCCCATAAATCCATCCATGGAATCCGTGGTTTTATCCGCCGCAGCTTCAGCGGCTGCCTTCAAAGCTTGGGCCACTGGGTCTACGGCATTGGGATCCACCTGAGGAGCCTGAACGTCCGGGATTTTTAGGCTTTTGGCTCGGCTCAAGCTTCCCATATCGTCCCTTAAAAAGCCTGGGATACTGTTGGGATTCATTACGTCCAACGACCGAGCTTTGCCGTAATCCAACCCCGTCCGCCCGGCCGGATTTTGATCGAATCCCCGCGCGGTCCAGTTTTGGGCAGAATCTAGAGAGGCCTGTTTGGCCCCCGCAAAACTTAATTTGCGGGCATTTTTTAGGGCGTCCATGGCCCGAGACACAAGGCCCCCTGAGGCAGTTCCAAACCGACCTCCTGTCTTATTGAAGGACAAACCTCCCATGTCTATTTTTTGAAAAGCAGTGTTGGAGTTTCCACCCGAAGAAAGTCCGGAAGATCGGGATTGGAGCTTGGGCTTGAGAATAGAATGGAAATCCCCTGGAATCCCGCTCCCGCCAGCCGCAAAATCCTTGTTTTTTCCTGCCGCAGACTGATCTTTGGGGTGGGTTGCAGAATCTTGTGTCGCCCCTGTTGCGCCACTCCCTGGAGATTGAGCCCGTCGCGCCAGATCAGGATGCAGTCCCGAAGAAGGCTGAGAAGGCTCCTTTTCGGCGGGGGTGACCTCTTCCCCCTCTTGCCCTAAAGGATTTTTTCCTAGGGGAACATTCACCGTGGAACTTAAACTTTGATCAGGACCTCCCCCCGCAAGCCGCTCCACGGAACCTTTCATCAAGGGCAGTAAAATGAGGGCGGCCAGGAGGAGGAATGCGAGAGGAAACAGAAGCTGAATGAGAGGGAAAACAGATTTTTCGCGACGTTCTTGCTTCATGATAGCAGTGGGCCTGGTACTTTGCAAGATGAGCCTGGTACTTTTTCCCCTTCGGTGAAAGAAGTTACCAGGCACATTTGCTACATAGGCATAGGAATAGTGTAACCCTGATCCTGTTAAATATCAAGGCAAAAATGCAAAAGGAGCCTGGTACTCAAAATAGAGCCTGGCACTTATTTTGGCAAGCAAAATAAGAAGCCAGGCACATTTTGGCAAAAAGAGCCTGGTACTTTTTTCCCTTGGAAAACAAGTAACCAGGCACTTTTTCCAGGCACATTTTGAGGAAAACGACAGGCACTTTTGCCCAAGAAGCCAGGCACATTTGCTATAAACTTGACCCTCACCTGACTTACAGTCATCCTCTCCCTTGAAGGGAGAGGAAAGTGATGAGGGTAAAATTAAGAGGAACCGGGGGGCAGCTGGGATAGACTCAAATCCGTGATAGGGCCTTCGGGAGGATGAAGCAGGCGGGGAGGCTGCCGGCCGGCCGCCGTAAATATACTAACAATCTCATCGTAATCCAATTCTTCCTTGGAGATGAGCTCCTTGGCAAACAGTTCCACCAAAGTCCACTCCGACTTGAGAATATCCTCCACTTCTTTGAGGCAGATTTTTAAGATCTCCTGGGTTTCTAAATTCAGTTTTTCCTTTAAGGACTCCGAAATCTGCTCCTTGGGAATGGCAGCAAAGTTCCCCACATAGCCGTTGGTTCCCATCCCAAAACGCCACACCATGGTATGGGCTTTATTCATGGCCACCGTGAAATCCGCACTGACCCCATCGGAGGTGACGTTGTACTTGAGCTTCTCCGCCACATACCCCGCCAGGTACACCTTAATATCACCCAGCATGGCGTTGCGGTCGGCGGTAAACAGTTCTTCGCGGGGAATGGGGTGAACCACCCCCAACGCTCCACCCCTCTGGATGATGGAGGCCTTGAACACATCGTCGGTGGGATGGTGAAGATACAGCACAATGAGATGTCCCGCCTCATGATACGCCGTGGCTTCTTTTTCGTGGTCGGTCATGTTCAGGCGATGGGCCACTCCCAGCTCGATCCTCTCGATGGCAGAGGAGATTTCCTTGTACCCCACCACATCCTTCTTGTTGCGCGTGGCGATAAGGGCGGCTTCTTTAATGATGTTTTCGATATCGGCAGGAGTTTTGTAAACCGCTTTTCTAGCCAACCGACCCACCTCCATCTGAGGATCATACTGCACTTTCTTGATGTAGTAATCAAAAATTTTCTGCCTCTCCTCCAAATTAGGCCGCCCCACATAAATTTTACGGTCGAACCGACCCGGCCTAAGGAGCGCCGCATCCAACACATCCTCCGCCGCGTTGGTGGCCCCGATCACCACCACGTGATCATCCCCCTCCACAAGGCCGTCCATCTCCACAAGAAGTTGATTGAGGGTGCTGTTTCCCTCGGAGCTTCCCCCGAAAGCATCATAAAAAACGCGCGTGCGTCCCACCACATCCAACTCATCGATGAAGATGATGGCTGCTCCGTAGGCGCGCGAGTACTGGCGGGCTTGCTTAAACAGTTTGCGCACACGAGCCGCTCCCACCCCCACGAATATCTCCACAAACTCGGAACCCGCCACGGTCAAGAAGGGAATTCTGGCTTCGGTGGCTATGGCTTTGGCCAGCATGGTTTTGCCGCAACCCGGGGGTCCCACCATCAAGACTCCCCTCAAAATCTTTCCTCCGATTTTCTTAAGGCGGGTTCTATCCTTGAGAAGCGACACCACCTCCGTAGCTTCCCGCTTGGCTTCGGTCAACCCAATCACATCCGAAAATCGGACATCCACCAACTCGGCCTTCAGTTTGGCTTTCTTAAAACGGGTGAAGCCGCCATTTTGCATCAGCCACAGAAATCCCACGAAAATAGCGGTGTTGAGAATCCCCCATGGCAAAGACCCTATGTTGATGCCGACGATGTACTTGCGGGTGGCCTCATCCATGCCGGCCATGTACCAGATAGGCAGGACGAAAGCGACCGTGATGCCCACCACCATCACGATCCAGATCCAGTTTCTCTGCCAGAAAAGTCTTAATTTTGCCAACAACATATTTGATGTCCTCTCAGAACTTCCCCTCACCCCACCCTCTCCCACACAGGGGAGAGGGAGTTGGAAATTCTACTCTCATTTCACTATACTATTATTCCTGCAATCCAGGAAGCACAAATTGAATGGGTCGGTCCCGGTTGGGAACGTACTTAGTGACCTCGAAAGTAAATCCCTTACACATGGCGGTTTCCCTGGCCTTGGGATCCTGACAGATGAACCCTGGCAGCTTTGCAGGGCGGGTCTTGACCGTCAGGGTCACCACGTTCCACACCTGCGTTCGATTCACTCGAACCATGTCGGAATCGTTGCAGTTGGACAAATCCAAGAAGTCGCGCACCGAAGGCTTGTTGCAGCCCAAGTAATTCTTCGTCTTGGCCACGATATCGTTGCGCAAGGTGCTGTTATCCCAACCCACATGCAGGTAATGACGGTGGGATTCCAGTTGCCATCTTCGCGCGGCATAGAAAGAAGCGATCTCCATCTTTTGCACCAACACCAGCAACGAAAATACCTTGGCGAACAGAAAGACGAAGAACATAAACAGAGGAAAAAGGAGCACGACTTCTGTCGTGGCCTGTCCACGACGGGAGAGATGAGGGACGAGGGATGAGGGATGAGCCGAATCCGCGTCAGCCTTGTTACTCAGAGAAGCAACAAGTCCAGAAAGCATTCGGCTAATTTCATTAAGTTCTTCTAAAAGCTCGTTATAGTTGTCTTTTGACAAGTATCCCAAATTCAAGGATATCTCTAAACAAGCGTCCAATTCACTGACAGATCCACGTGCAATGTAAAGGAATTGTAAATATTCTTTAACACTCTTTCTGGCCGCTCCTTCCGCAATATTTAGCGGAATTGAGGTTGCAGCTCTACGCATTTGACTAGTCAAGCCATAAGTTTCCTGAGAAGGGAAGTCTCTCGTGTGGCGATAAACTTTAGATACCCATTGAATACTTCTCTTCCACACTTCTAGCTTTGCATGGGGTCGTTCACTCATAACTCATCTCTCATATCTCATCCCTACGGATACAGCCTCGTTTGAAACTTAGGCGTGGGGCTGGGCTCCCCGTTTTTCTCCTCATTCCACACCACCCCCCCATCCGAGCTCACCGTAGCATGAACATAAGGTTTGAAGGCCTTCAAATCCACATTAAAATAGTTTTCTCCGGGAGGGTCCCAGCTCTGCCGGACATCGTAGCTGCCCCGCTTCATGCCCAATCGGTCTAGCTGCCTTTTGGGAACCGTGGCCAACTGAAAAAGCCCGTCCGTGTTATTTTCCGTGAGATCGATGGCATTGTTATTGGCATCACAATTACAAACGATGGGGGCGGGATTAAAAGGATTTTGAGGGGTGTAGGTACGTCCCCACAACTGTATCTTCTTGATCTTGTGGAGATTCGCCTGCAAGGGATCGCGCGTAAAAGTAGACGCTCCCTCCCAGCCGCAGTTGTTGACCCCGGAACAATCTCCCGAGTTGAGCCAGTAGGATTTACGGAAGAAGTTGGCCTCGCGGGTGAGCCTCTTAAACACGGACCACTGGGCATCCTCTACGGAACCCAACAAGGAATATATCTGGGCATAGAGCTTGTAGAACTCCACCGCGTCCTGGTAGCTGATCCAGAAGTCCTGGGCGTTTTGTTGGGTGATAAAATCAAACGTTCCCAGATTCCTGGAGCTCAAATCCTCCCCGTCTTCATACTTCAAACGGTTAAAGCCTTCCCCGCGAGGAGAATTGCCGTCATCGTAACGGATATCCCAGCGTTTCTGACGGTCCAGTTCTCCCACCCCATCTGCCTGTTTTGTCTTGGGAAATGCCGCGTTGGCGTACAGCTCATCATAAAGAATGGCATCGGTGGTGTTGTTGGTCCGCGGGATTTTGATGGGATTGGCCCCTCCCAATGTTTCCTTGAAAATACGGTGAGGAAACGCCCCGTTGACATAGGCCGTGCGGTTTAAAAAATCGGAGTAGTTGGTCATCTCGATAAAAGACGCGGCATCCAAGGCAAATTGATGCCGTATCTTCTCACGAGAAATCTTGGCTGTTTCAAAAATCAAATAGATGAAAATAACAAAGCAAGGCAGGAGAAAGAATGCGGGAATGAGGATTTGTCCGCGCCGGGACAACCTCGGAAAAAGACACTTCATGGAGATATTCCTCTTATATTGGTATACCAGGAAAAGGGTAAAAATTCCAGTCCGAATTCCCTTGCAAGGGAATCGCCCTAGGGGCCACCGCTTCCTCGTTTGCCCCCCTCAAGATTGTTATTGCAGGAAGTGGTGGGACAAGTACCTGCTCGAGAGAAAAAAAACTAGGAAAGATAAAGGCAAAAACGCTTAGGGACCGTGGTCCCTTACGTGGAGGTGTCTTCCGCGGAGATAAGGCCCATCTCGATCCCCTTGACCACCGCTTCGGTGCGGTTGCTCACTTCCAGTTTTTGGAAGATGGAGTTGAGGTGGTTTTTGACTGTCTTAACGCTGCACTCTAAAAACTTGGCGATCTCCTTGTTGGCTTTTCCGCGGCCCAAAAGAGCTAATACACGGATTTCGGTCTTGGTGAGGGCCACCAAGGAAGCCTCGGCGCTGGCTGTGCCCATCTGGCGCAGCCCCGCGATCAGCTTGCTCATCACCCCTTGAGGGATCATCACTCCCTCGTGAGCGAAGGTTTTCAACGCATTCACCAACTCGGAAGCGGGAAGCATCTTGGAGAGATACCCGTTGGCCCCGGCCTGGATGGCTTCCATGACATGGGCTTCATCCTCAAAACTCGAGAGCATCAATACGTTGGTGTTGGGGCAGTCCTTGCGGATTTGCCGGGTCGCAGACACCCCGTCCATCTGGGGAAGCTTGATGTCCATCAGGATCACATCCGGCCTGAGCTTTTTAGCCAAGCGAACCGCCTCGGGGCCATCGGCGGCTTCTCCAATGACTTCAATGCCCTTTTCCCCTTCTAAAAGATCTTTGATGCCTTCTCTAAAAAGGGTTTGATCGTCTGCAATGAGAACGCTTACTTTCTTTTTCATGATGGTTAGTAAATCCAGCCTTTGGAAGGATATTTGGACATTTGGTCAGAGTTTCCCTAAGCGGTACTTCAAGGAAACCCTAAGAATCCTAGCATGTTAATATTCGGAAATCAACCAACGCACTCAATAAAAGTCAATGAGTTGGGGAAAGTTTTAACGGGTCGTTGCAAAAACTAGGCCGGTACGCGTTCTGAAACAGGAACGATAAAATGGAAGGTGGCCCCTTTGCCCACCCCCTCGCTTTCCACCCAAATTTTTCCCCCGTGGCTCTGGATGATCTCGCGCGAGATGGAGAGTCCCAATCCCAACCGTCCGTGAGCGGATTTTCCGCTCTCGGCTTGATAAAAACTTTGGAAAAGCCGAGGTAAATCTTTAGGGTCGATTCCCTCCCCTGAGTCCTGAATGGCGATGTGCACCTCCTGGGGTCCCTGGGAAGTCACCGACACGAGGATTTTTCCATCGCGGGGGGTGTGCCGAATGGAATTTTCCAAAAGGTTCAAAAACACCTGGGAAAGCCTCTTGCGATCGGCGGAAATCGGGGGCAATCCCGGAGCGATCTGGTCCGAAATCTCTATTCCTTTTGAAATAGCTCTCCCCCGAGCTCCCAGAAGAAGCTCATCCACCATCTTATCCAGCTCAAAAGAGGTCCTTTCCAGTCGGAATTTTCCTTGCTCGATAGAGGCCCAGTCCACCAGATCTCCAATCAAGCGGGAAATCTGGCCTATCCCGCTGGAGATGTACTGAATCTTTTTCTTCTGCTCCTGGCTGGGAAAAAAGGTGTCGCACAGCATGTCGAAACTCACCTGAAGCGTCATGAGGGAATTAGAGAGGTCATGAGAAGCCATGGAGAGAAATTTGGATTTCATGTTGTTGAGGTGGGTGAGCTGCTCATTGGAGTTTTGAAGCTCGGTGATCAACCGGCGGTTTTCCTGCTGTAGCCGCAGCTTCTCCAGGGCCTTGGCAATCGCCCGTTTGAGGTAATTAAAATCTACCGGCTTGATCAAGAAATCGTACACCGACTCCTGGATGGCCTTTACCGCGATATCCAAAGAAGCGTGCGCCGTCATCATCAGGATTTGACTCTCGGCGTTGACCTTGCGGATGTCCCGCACCACATCCAAGCCCGTCTTATCCGGGGAGAGATTAAAATCCATCAAGATGACATCGTAAAAAGCGCTGACCACCGCTTGCATGGCCTGCTTGCCATCGGCCGCTTCGGCAACGGTGTAGCCTTCCATCTCCAGAAGATCCTTAAGCGTCTCCCGCAGATTGTCGTCGTCGTCTACGACCAGGATTTTAGGGTTCATGTTGATAGGGATGAGGGATGTGATATGAGATATGAGACAACACAAATATATCTTTTAAAATTCTTTCACTCATCTCTCATCACTCATAACTCATCCCTTGGGGGCCTGCACCGTGCTGGGCTTGGCCGCCAAAGGTAAATACAACTTAAAAATCGTTCCTTTTCCTATGGTGGTGTCCACCTCCACCTTGCCTTGGTGCCGGTCCAGAACTTTCCGCACCACCGCCAATCCCAACCCCGTCCCCCTGGCCTTGGTGGTAAAGAATGGGGTGAAAATTTTCTCTAAAACTTCCGGGGGGATGCCGGGCCCGGTATCGGAGACATCCAGGCACACCCAGCCCCGCTCCACCACCGCCGTGACTATCTTGAGTATTCCGCCATTGGGCATCACCTCTATGCCGTTCCCAATAAGATTGCGCAAGCACTGCTTCATTTCATCGGGATCAATGAACACCACGGGATTTTCAGGGCTTAGATCCCGCACGAGTTGGATGTGGGAAGGGAAAGGGTAGCTGGATATAAGCTCTTCGATAAAATCGTTTAAGGACTGCAGCTCGGGCTTGAGCTCGCGAGTGCGGGCGAACGTCAAAATTTCGCTGATAATGCCGTTGGCCTGTTGAATCTCCGACTCAATAATGGAGATATGCTTGGAAATTTTGGGGTCGACATCCCCCAGGGCGGACAGCTTAGTCTTGATGAAATATACCGAGTTGTTGATGACCGCCAAGGGATTTCGAATCTCGTGGCTCACCACAGAAGCCATCTGTCCGATAGCCGCCAGTTTCTCTTTTTTGATCAGCTCATCCTGGGCCGCCCGCAGCTCCCGAGTCCGGGCCTCCACCCGGTTCTCCAAGGTACGGTTAAACCTCTCCACATCCTCCTTGGCCCGCACCAGTTCCGCGGTTTTTCCTTTAAGGGAGTCGCTCATTTGGCTGAAGGTCTGGGCCAACTCCCCTATCTCGTCGTTGGGCATCCCCAACTGAGGCAAATCCTCAAACTCTCCTCGTCCTAGTTTGACCGCCGCTTCCTTGAGGGTTTGGATAGGCTGCGTGATCAGCAAGGAAACCAAGAAGCTGAACAGCAAGACCAAAAATCCCATGCCCAGAAAAACAATGGATATCTTTCTCTTCATCTCCTGGGCTGTTTGGTATGCCACGGTGACGGGTTCTTGGACATACACCACCCATTCCAAATCTTTCACCGTGGAGAACGCGCCCAAAAATCGCTCCTGATTGGGCAGGATGATCTCCCCCCCACCCTGGTGTTCATCGTGGGTCAAGAGGATGTCCAATATCTCCTTGGGAAGCTTGGCGTCGGGACGGAATACCTGTTTAGGATCGGAATGAGCAATTAAAAATCCGGGAGGGTCAATCCCGATCACCGCGGCTCGGCTCGGCCCCTGCTCGGGAAAAGCTTGCTTGAGCATAGAGGAAATGCCATTTAAGGAAAGCTTGGCCATCAATATCCCGGAAAGCCTCGTGGTGGCCGGATTGACGATCTGCACCGCCACCGTCAGGACCGGATAGGAACTTAAAAAACGGTCCAGTTCTCCCACGTATTCCCCTTCCCTCAAGGCCAGCATGAAAGATCTCTTCTGGGAAAAATCTCTCAACTCAAGACGCCCCGGAAATCTACCCAGCCGAACCAATTCCTGTCCCCTGAGATCAAAGACGGAAAGTTCCAAGAAGGCCGCATGCAGCTGCATGAGCTGTTCAAAGTTGGCATGCTGCCGCGACGTGTTCATGGCACTAAAATCCTGTATGCGGGCCGCTTCCACCAGAATATTTTTGAACGTACTGACGTAGTTGTGCACCGCATCCGAAAATCCGATCGCCAAGGATTTTTGAATGCGGAGAGATTCTTTTTTGAAGGATTCCTGCGTGAGGTTGATAAGATAGTACCCGATGAAACCGAGGGGACCTAGAGAAATGAGGAGAAACAGGGTGAGGAACTTATAAAAAAGCCTGTAAAAAAGTTTGCCTGTTTTCCCGGACCGAGCCATTGTTTTACCTCAGTTATGAGGGATGAGGGATGAGGGATGGGGGATGAGGCTCGAAAATAATCTCCCGCTCATAACTCATATCTCATATCTCATTACTTTCCTTTCGCTCGGGACAGGAGCTGGCGGATTCTGGCCGACAACTCCTTTAGATCAAAAGGCTTTGTGATGTAATCGTCCGCCCCCAGATTAAACCCCTGAGTTTTCTCCTCACTGGATAAAAATCTGCCGGTCATCATGATCAACACCATCTCGCGGGACATTTTCCGCAACTCCTGACAAATCTGGAATCCACTGGAATCCGGCAATTGAATATCCAGGATCACCACCGTAGGACGTTTAGATTTGGCCGTCTCTAAACCTTCCTTGGCAGATCCCGCCTGGAGGCAGTTGAATCCGTCCAATTCCAAAACCTCCGCCAGGCTTTCTCTTAAATTGGCATCATCATCTATGACCAGCAGAGTTTCCTTCATGGAGTCCTCTCAGGGAAAGTTGATAAGTTAATAAGATGATAAGTTGATAAGTATTTTCTCATGCGACTTTCTCAGTTCGTTCTTCTAAATACGAAATATAACCATGCTTTCAATTCCTCAAATCGTTGATATCCCATATAAACTTATGAACTTACCAACTTATCAACTGCTTTTACGGGGGAACGAGCTTGTAACCCACACAAGGAATCGTGTGGATATAGCGAGACGCTTTTGCCAGTTTTTCCCTCAAACGCCGCACGTGCACATCCACGGTGCGGGGAGAACCAAAATAATTGTATCCCCATACCCTCTCTATCAGATACGGCCGGGAAAGCACCCGGTTGGGAGAGCTCAAAAAGACATACAGGAGATCCAGCTCCTTGGAGGTCAGGGGAATCTCCTTTCCCTTGACCTTGAGCGTGTAGCTGGAAAGGTTGAGCTCGATCTCCCCCATTTTCAAGACCTCTTCCTGGGGGTGTGGCAGCGTACGTCTTAAGACCGCCTTGATTCGCGCCAAACACTCCTGGATATCTTGATTGGCGATAAGACATTCATCCGCCCCCATCTGAAAAAAAGCCAAGCGCGCAGACATCTTCCCTTGCCCATGCCCCGCCTCATGCCCGTGGTCCATCAGGGCATCCGGGGACTCCAGCAGCGCCACCACGGGCAGCTTCTTGGCAAACCCTCTAGAACGGATGGCCTTGAGGAAGGAAATGCCCTCCTCATCCATCAGTTCTTGAGCCAGGAGCAGGAGATCACAACTTCCTTGAGCTAGAAGCCCCTGCACTTCCTTGGCTCTTCGAGCCACGGTTACCGAAAAGTTGTTACGGCTAAGCGCCTCTAATAAAACAGAGGCTCGATTGGGCTCCCGGGCCGCATAAATCAGGTTATACTTCATTCTGACTCGCCGTTATTCTGCCTCCTCCATGGGCTCGATATCGACGCGAATGCCTCGCAAACCCACCGTTTGAGTGAAGAGATTGTAGAGGAAAGCAACGACTACCAAGAGAGCCACCATCAGCACCATGTAAAGCACCGCAAACAGACCGGTCGCCATCAAACGCGTCATCCCACCCATCGGTTCCATCTGAGGATTAGGCAGCACCACAAAGGTGACCAAACCCCCCAGAAGTCCCAGCAAGAATAAAACAGCCGGGATGGAAGAGATGAGGATGGACATCGGCGAGATGGATCTCAATTCATATTTCATTATTCATTACCCTCCCCTATTTTTTATGCTCCAGGAGCACTCGATTTCACGGTGTCTCCTATGAATACATTACACAACACGAAAACCGAGGGCAAGCGATTAACCTCGCTGAACTGACGTCAAAGAGCCGGCGCGCTTAGGCTCAAAAAGAATCAGGGTTCTTTTAATTTCTCCCTGGCCCTTCAGATGAAGCACGCGCACGTGACACGGCTCCGCATGAAAAACAGTGTCCCCCTCCACCAACTCGTTGGGACGATCTAAGGCAATTCCCACCAAGCGAAGCAAATCCTGCTGTTGGCTGTCGACGATGTCCAAGAGGTGCAGCTTGGAGCCGATTGCGGAGCCGCCCTGTAAAGGAAAATTAGTGTGGAGCACGTTGTTGTCTTCATCCACCACAATGGCTTTCTGTCCTTTGCCGACGATGGTGGAGAGAATACGATCCCACCACTGCTCCTCCGCCGTCTCCCGCTGCTTTTCTTTACCCAACGCTGAGGTCATTTCCGTCTTGATTTTGTAAAGGAAAGAGCCGATCACCTCAGCGAGGTCCCCAATTTCATCTTTTCTGGAACCGAATTTCAAGTCTAAGTTCTTTACATTCAAGGATTCCAAAGCGTCCCTCAAGGTCGCCAAGGGAGTCAATATAGATCGATACATAAACCAAGACAAGCAAAAACCCAACACGAACAAGACTCCCAATCCCCCGAAGAAATAGTAGATCATGGCGGAGCGAATAAGACTTTCGGCTCCTTTTCGGGATATCTGCAGATCCACAATCCCCAGGACATCCCCGCGAACAGAGAGGGGAATGGCAATATCATAGACCGATTGGTTGGGAACTTCTCGCACCTTAGGACTCTTAGAAAGATAGGCTTGCTCAATCGCATTGGTGGGGATCCCGATTTTCTTCCCGTAATCCTCATAGGTCATATTCATGAGCGAGGCATCTTTATGCCAACGCACTTTTCCGGACTTATTCAAATACAACAGAGCCGCCACCCGATCATCCTTGGAAAAAGTCCCCATCACATCCAACTCATCCAAGGTGATGACATCCACATTCTTTTGCAGCCCCTTGAGCAACGTGGGGGCATATACCCGAACCATCTCGATGGAACCTTGTTTTAATTTTTCATCGAAGGTCCAGTGAAACAGCCGATAGAAGAAGAATCCACCCAGGATAATAACGTAAAAAGCTACGCTAAACAACCACAGAAACCACTTCGACCCCAGTTTCATAATTTTTGCTCCTGCAAAAATTAACTTCGAACTTAGAACTTCGAACCTGGAACTAGCGTCCCTTCCCGGGACGCTATGGTCCCCCCGACACCATCTGATCAATACGCCTCAACCCCGCATCCGCATCGGAGTGACTAGGATCCAACTGTTTGGCCAATATCCACTCATCTCGAGCTTTTTGAAAATCTCCATTCTGAAAGTGAACGACCCCATTGAGGTAATGTTGCTGCGCGGCGCGGCGATTTTCCTCGGTCACCACGTTAGCTCCCAGGAGCCCCCCAGGAGCTCCCCCCGGCATGGGCATTGTCCCCGGAGCCTCGGGTTGGGGCGCCACCGGCTCCTGTTCCTTGTGGGCCTCTTCTTCCTCCTGTTTCTGCCGCCTTTCCTTGCGCCGGATCTGCTCGGTCGCTCGGGAGACAAGTTGAGCGATAGAGGTGGAGTCGTAACCAAATTTTTGAGCGTTCCTCCACTCTTCAATGGCTTGAGCATACCGACGTTGGGCAAACAACTTCTTGCCCTTGGTCACGTACTGATTGGCCACCTCAAAACGGACTTCCGATAAAAGCTGTTTTGCCTTGGCATCCCCCGGCTGCAGCTCTAAAACTCTCTGCAGGGTTTCCATGGATTCCTTCAGCTTTCCCTGGCCATACAGGTTGAGCGCTTCGGTCAGCCGGGCGTTGGCTTCCTCTTCCCGCAACTGAGCTTCCGCCTTGCTGATGGAAGCGGTCAGGCCGGAGTAGTTGGGATTGAGCAGTAAAGTGCTGTACCACTGGTCTAAAGCCTCGCGCAGCTTGCCGTTATTGTAAGCCCTTTTGCCCCGATCAAAATGGTCTTTGGCCAACTCGCGGTTGACGCGTTGGTACCAATAACGGGCTTTCAGGTTGCTGGGGGAAAGCTTGACCACCTCCTCCCACTTGCGAGCCGCCTCGACCAGGCGGCCTTTCTGGTATAACTCCAATCCTTCCTGAAACTTATCCTGCGAAAACCGGCGAGCACTCAAAAGAGGCTTGGGCGTTCCCTTCAACACTTTGGACGCCTGCAAGAGCAATGTCGCGTCATCAAAAGTGGGATCGATCGTGAGGATGCGGGAGGCCAATTCTTGAGCTCCTTCGTAATCTCCTTTCTGGTAAGTCTCATAAGCGTTCTCGTATATGGTGCGAAGCATTCTTCTCTGGATTTTTTCCTTTTCCAGATTGATGGTGAACAGGTACTTTCTCTTCTCCGCCGGACTAGTGAGGGGCCCCATTTTCACCTTGGAAAGATTGAGCATCAGGTTCTCTTCCTTGGGTTTGGCTTTGCTGACGGCAGCGGAAACCGTGAGCAGTGAGCAGTAAGCAGTAAAAAGCCCGCAGAAATTGTTCCCAAAATCTTATTCATAAAATCGCCTCCACCTTACTATCTGCTACCTTCTGCTTACTACACCCTCACCCTCCCATCCTCAACCCCTCACCCTACCCTCTC
>JACQJM010000232.1 GCA_016205045.1 Elusimicrobiota bacterium
ATTTTAAAGGGGGGGGATTAACCCATGCGAAAAAAACTGTTTAAACATGGCGGCAGTTACGCAATAGATTTGCCTGTCTCTTTTGTTCGAGACCTTGCTTCCAGGACCGTGGAGGTGGACAGGGAACACGGAAAGATCGTCATCGCTCCCAAGCGCGAGCTCGATAACATCGAACAAGAACCCGAATTTAAAACTTTTGTCGCTGCATTGCTCTATGATGCCATGAAACACCCAGCCAAGCTCCGTGACGTTAGGGATGTTTGGGACAAAGAATGGGATGATTTGCTCAAAGACGTGCCCCTCACTTGAAAGTCATGGTCAGGTTTAAACCGTGCCGATGGCTCAATGTGTTTTAACCTGCGCTAGGTTGATGTCAGGAGCATCGGGCTCGCTTGAAAATTAGGCTGACCAGGGGCAAGGGCACGGATGACTTCCAAGTGCAGGGGCGTGCCCCGTGGAAAAGATTGAATACCTTCTCAAGTACCACGAGCTCTACTATCAGCGAATCCAGCAGCTCAAATCCCGCGTTAAAGAACTAAAGGAACATCTTTCTCCTGCGGAGTTCCGGCACCACGAAACCGTAAAGCTCTCCGGTCGAATTCGAGGCGCTGAAAAAGAGATCGCAGATAACCCCAACCGTCCCGATTATCTGTTGCGTGAAGAGTTGCGCAAGTTCCGTCGATATAAGCGAGGACTTGGAAGGTACCGAATCATTTTTTGTTTTTCTAACAACCCGCCGATTATTCTATTTTTATACCTGAACACCGAGGAGAGCCTAAGGAAAGGAGGCGGCCGACGCGACCCCTATGAGGAGTTTAAGTCCATACTCCGCCGCGGGCACGTTTCCAATGATCCTGGGGATCCTAAGATTCAGAAATGGATCGTGAAGCACACACAGTAGGTTAATCTTGCTCGTCAGTATAAAGAATGCCATCGGCGGCGGGGGGACGGCGGAGTGCAGCAGAAGCCGTTTGAAAAAGAATGATAAGAGCTAGGATGAGAAGCAGGATGGCGGTGGTCCCAACAGGATCCAGCCAGCGTCCCGCAGATAAGGTTTGGCGGACAATGATCGCCAGGGAGCTTAGGGTGACGACGGTCATGAATGCAGCCGGGATTCCCGTAACCCACCAGTTCCGCCCCGTGTGCCTGAGCCACACCGTAATTCCTGCCAGGGAAAGAGCGGCTAGGAGCTGGTTTGAGGCTCCAAAGGCAGGCCAAAACACCTTCCACATAGGCTGAATTTTTCCGGCAGGGTCTGTAAACGTCATCCATAGTGCTATGGCAGGCACTGCCAGCGTCAGCCCCGTGGCCATAAAAGCTCCTCGTTTTCCCGGAAGCCCCAAAAGCTCTTGCAGGATATATCGGCCCAGCCTGGTGGTAACATCTAATGTGTCATAAATAAATGTGGCAAAGGCCAGTTTTCCGAAGGTGACCCCCGCGGCAAATGGAATTCCAAAAACACTCATAAAATGGGCCAGACCCCGGGCATAGATTTCATCGGGACCCAGGGAAAGCTCTGGAGAGCCGGGAGCTTGCAACATCAGGGTGCTCAGGGCAATCACCGCCACAAAACCCTCTAAGAGCATGCCCCCATAGCCTACCGTACGGGCATCTGTCTCGCGGTCCAACTGTTTGGAAGTCGTTCCGGAAGAAACAAGGCCGTGGAATCCGGAACAAGCCCCGCAGGCGATCGTGGTAAAAAGAAGAGGGAACAGGGGGGTGGGGGAGGAGTTGGTAGACCCATTCCAGAGGGGAAATTGGGTAGAGAATTTTCCAAAGGCAAGTCCCAAAACTCCCGCCGCAAATGTGGTGTATAAAATGAACCCACCCAGATATCCTCGGGGTTGGAGCAAGACCCAGAGGGGAATGACTGAGGCTGCAAAGCAGTAGATCAAGATCACGCTATCCCACGCTTTTTGCTGGGAGAGGGCATCTCCTGAAAATGTGATAGGGATTTTTTGACCCAGCCATATCACCACAAACAGGGCCAGCACAAAAAGAGTTGTGGTGCGTTTCAGTGACCATTTCCAGCGATTCAGAGCAAAGCCCATTAAAACGGCCAACCCTAGATATAAAAGGGAAGAGGTGGCAACTCCCGGGCCAAAATTTTGGGATCCGAACTCGGGTCGGTTGACAAACGCGCTGGCGGTCAGATCCGTAAACACCACAATCACGTAGATGAGGTTCAGCCAGATAAACAGAGAAAACAGTATCGAGGCGTTCCGTCCTACATAGATCTTTATCACATCTCCTATGGAGCGAGCATCATGCCGCACAGAAGCCACCAGGCATGAAAAGTCATGCACGGCTCCTATGAAAACAGCTCCTAATGTGATCCAGAGGGCGCCGGGAAGCCATCCGTATTTGGCTCCGGCTAATATGGGACCCGCGATGGGGCCTACGGCGGCGATGGCGGCAAA
Organism: Elusimicrobiota bacterium; assembly: GCA_016205045.1. Classification (GTDB taxonomy): domain Bacteria; phylum Elusimicrobiota; class Elusimicrobia; order JACQJN01; family JACQJN01; genus JACQJM01. The sequence continues at coordinate 2,421 of JACQJM010000232.1, forward strand.
GTGCTGACTTAAAAGAATGGCCGGCCTAGTGGGAACGTAATCCTGGCCGTCGCTCAGGCGATGGGCGGGGGTAGTAGGCTCTGAAGAAAGAGCGAAGATTTTGGATAACCATCTCCCATAAATGAAAAAGGAGAGCAGATAAATTGCTGCCGCAATTAACGCGAAGGCTAACATGAGTGTCTCCTATCATATAAAAATTGTTTTCTTCCCGTGCGGTTTCATAGGTTCCCCTCTTTTCCCGATGGGGTAGTTCTTTAGGGCAATTTTCAGTAGGCCCTTTTTCAATGAGGGTATAGGTCCGAAGACTCCTTCGAAGTTGTCTTGGCCGGGCTATCCTTATTCTATGAGAAAATATCTAGGAAATTCTCTGGGAATGGGACTTTTCATCTTATGGGCCTGGGGTTCTTTGCCTTCGTATGCCCGGGACCCCGACGCCCCAATATTCGACCTAAAGGACTCCCAACCGTCTTCCAGAAATTTGAAGATCTCGCAAATCCGGGATGGAGGGGAGAACCTGAATCTACCTCCTGGTAAACCTGTTTTATTTATAACCCATGCGACACGATTTTATGACGACAGGGCGGCCGCAAAATCTGGAATAGATCAGGCCGTGTCTGTTTTTAAAACGATGAATTGGCCAATCCTATACCTCAATGATCCCTACATGCCTTCTTATGCAGCCGATGGCCATCCTACGGCTGATATTTGTTCTACTGGAGGAGAGCATCAAATCCCTTTGAAAACGGGACATATCTTTATTGCTGGAGGATTCTATGATGCTTGTGCGGAACGAACCGCTTTAGAGGCGGTGAGGTCTGCTTTTGGGAATCTAAGAAGAGGGGATTCTAAAACTCCACCCCGTGTTGTACTCCATTATGTGGTGAATGCCATGTACTACTGGAGAAAACAACCAAGAGCCCCTCTCGAGAAGAATGCTCCCCAAGAAGCTTTGAGCCACATTGAAAGTTTGGGATTTGTTGACCGAATGTCTTTAGCAGTGGGGGGGAAAAATTTAGAGATAGAACTATTTTTAGAAAATCGGTATTTAAAAACTATCCGAAGAGGGAGTGGTCCTTCGCCTTCTGTTTTGGTAATTCGTTTGACCACGAGCCAGTCTTTAAAGAGAAACCCCTTAGGATATGATGATGCCTTCCAAGATATTGTTTTGATGCGCGGAGTTGTCCCTGCCGATATTCTGGAAAAAAGTTCAGCCTTCCATCAAGCTCGAACCTGGCGGAAATAATCTAATTCAACTGCGCAGGGTCAAGAGGCCAAAGCCGGCGATGATCGCTCCCGAGATCCTGTTGATCCAAAGAAGTCTTTGGGCGTTAATTTTGGCTCGTAAAGCTCCCATTCCTTGACTCAAGAGAAACCACCAGAGAGCGGAGCCCAGAAAAACCCCCAAGACCAAGAGGCTGGCGGAGAAAAAATTCCCTTTTAGGTTGGCTATGCCCATGCCCGCGAATACCGCAGCGAAGGAAAGAATGGTCATGGGGTTGGTGAGCGTCAGAAAAAATATCTCGGCATAGGCTTTGATGAGAGATGTTTTCTTAGCTTGCACCATCTCCGGATGAGGGCGGTCCCTAAATATTAACACACCCAAATAGCATAGGAATACGCCACCGATCAGGCGGATCCAGGATTGCTGGCTGGCCAGCGTGTCCGAGATGAGGGTGAGTCCAAATCCTGCGATGCCACCGTAGAGGGCATCCGCAGTCGCGGCTCCTAATCCCGAGATAAATCCAAATAGGCGGCCCTTGGCCAGTGTCCGGCGCATGCACAGGATGCTGATGGGTCCCACCGGAATGGAGATCAGAAAACCGACCAAGGTCCCTCGCAGAAGCGGAGTGAAGCTCATGATGATTAGATAGCGACGTATATTCTACTTGTTTGAAGGAAGAGACAATAGTGATACAATCATAAAGATGTAAAATCGGTTTTATGGACAATTTAACGCACACGTTAGTAGGGGTCACTCTTGCCAATTCGGGGCTTTCCAAAAAGGTCGGCCCTGGGACGACCGCAGTTTTAGCGATTACATCCAACCTGCCGGATATTGATGCTCTGTGGGCCTACTGGAATGGGGGGTACTCCTTTCTTTTTAGAAGAATGTTGACGCACTCTATTGTCGGAGTTCCTCTCTTGGCGGCAGCGGCGACTTTCTTATTCCGCCTGCGGTATAAAGAACTCTCCTGGAAGACCATCTTTGGGCTCAGCTTGCTGGGGATGGGGCTGCATATTGTTTTCGATCTTTTAAATTCTTATGGGGTATCCCTTCTTTATCCTTTGAGTGACAGGAGGTTTGAGTGGTCTGTAATGTTCATTATTGATCTGACTATGTGGTCCCTTTTGTTGAGCCCTTTTTTACTTTCCAGAATCAAATCCCGCTGGACGGGGTTGGAGCATCTCTCGCGGCTCTCTTTGGCAGGGGTGGCGATCTATATTCTTTTGTGTGTGGGAGGGGAAATAAGGGGCGAGCGGATGTTGGAAAAGACGGCGAAGGAAAACAATCTAAAGCCGAGCTTCAGCTATGTTTTTCCGGAAGTGTTTGGCCCTCAGCGTTTCCGGGGAGTCCTGAAACAAGGGAATGAGTACACTCTCTATCTTCTTCATGTTTGGAAGGGAATCGCGGAGCCCAGGGGAGTTCTCCTGACCGATGAAGATTCTTCAGAGGTGAAATCGGTTCGTGCGATTCCTCTGGCCCAAACCTTGGAGTGGTTTTATAAGGCTCCTGTCTGGAAAGTGGCCCAGGCTTCGGGAGGAGGAAAGGAAGTGGAGGTGTATGATTTACGATTTCGCTCGTTTGTTCTTCCTCCTCGATTAGGTCCCTTTTTCTTTCGGTTCAAGGGACCCTAATGTTCGTCTCACTGCGACCACGCTTCAGTTCCAGTATAAGTTCTGATAGAATAAGAAAGGAGGATATTAAAAATGAAAAAAAGGAATCGAATTCTCATCTCAATCCTGGCTACTACCTACTACCTACTAC
>JACQJM010000248.1 GCA_016205045.1 Elusimicrobiota bacterium
CGGAGTAGGGGTCGGTGTGGGACTGGGGGTGGGCAACGGACCCGGACCAGCACCTATGGAACCCCCACCCTCCAAAGCGCACCGATTATAGGACGCCACCCATATATGCGAATCCGGCACGGAATTAGAGAGGCGTTGCCCGGCCACCACGATATTCTTCGTACTGTAGATGTAATCTATCGAAAATCCTTCTACACCCGTGGAATCCAGATAATGGGATTTGAAAGGCCATCCTTTAGATCCATCGTTTTCATAGATTTCCACGGCAGCCTTGTTGTCGGCTCCCGCCCCGGTTACAGCTATCCTGTCAAGAAATCCGCTTCCGCAGGAATAATAAAGTGTGATATCGTGATAATGCCCCCCTGAAATCCCTCCCAAGTTCGTGCTGGGGAAATTTTTAGAATAACCCGGAAAGGCAGGATCATTGTTGAAACCAGCCAGCCTGACACCCGTGGGAGGATCGGCGTACTGTCCTCCCAGTGTTAAAGAGTATGAATTGGGATAAAAATCCATGGATTGCCTGCCGGCATGGGTCCATCCTATTCCCGTCTGATCCTTCACGTACTCCAAATCTAATGTATCTTTATTAAAATAGGCCGTTCTTGAAAAGGCCGGAGTTTCCATCACCCCCACGGCTTTTTCAGGGCTGACGCCAAACGAGGGTAGTACATTGAAATCCTGTAATCTGACTCCCACCCCCGGATCATATTCCTTGCTGAGGATTACGCTTCCATCGAGTGAATCCAGCTTCTTAAAGATCAGACGACCAGCCCCCGGCACCTCTCCCGTCAGATAGACATGTTGTCTGGAAACTCCCATGGAAGCTCCGGGGCTATCGGCATTTTGGCTGGAACCTCCATAGCAGTCCGTGAACTCTTTTTGCCAAACCAAAATAGGAGCTTGCACGGCGTCCTGAGCCTCTAATTTAGCCCCCCAGCAAGTATCGTTGGGAGCCAAGCTCCCTGAAAGATAGTATTCCCAATGATCCTGCACGTTCCCCGTCACGAAGATGACCTTGATTCGAGTGCCCACGCCTTCGTTAAAAGAGATCTCCCACTGCACCAAACCGTTCCAGTAGCTCAGGGAGGCCAGCCAGATCTTGCCGTTCTTCTGACCCGTTACCAGTACGTTTTGACTCGATATCCTGGCCATCACATCTTTCGCAAAACCAGGACCCAAATCCGCCCACCATAGAACGGGGCTGGGAGGAGGCGGTTTAGGAGGGATACTACATACGGCGTTATTAGAAGACAATGTCCTGTCAACATTTACCCTTCCGGACCCATAATAATCATCTCTTCCAAAAGCACCCAGGTCATCGGCGTTGTTGAGCATCAGACACACGACCTGTTCATTGGTCCATCCGGGATTTTTCGACCACACCAAACCCGCTAAACTAGAGACCAAGGGTGCCGAATAGGAAGTTCCGGTGGCGGAACCATAAGAACTTGGAGAGTCCGTCGTGTATATATTCACTCCCGGAGCGACCAAGTCCACATAACTCCCATACTGGGAAAAATACGCCCTCTGATCGTTCTCATCCGTGGCTCCCACCGCCACCACATGCTCCATGGCTGCGGGATAGCGGATAGAGTTGGCAGTATTCCCAGTGTTTCCCGTAGAAGCCACGAGAACCAGACCCTTATTCCAGGCGTAATTTACGGCTTCCTGCATTCCCGGACTGTATGTCTCGGAGCCGAAACTCATGTTGATCACCTTCGCGCCGTAGTCAGCCGCATAGATGATTCCGTTCAAAACACCGTCCAGTTTTAGGTATTCGCAGAACGAATTACTTTGAATCGGCATGATGCCATTCTGCCAGGCCAGCCCGGCCACTCCCAATCCGTTATTGGTGACAGCCCCCAGAATTCCCGCCGTCCGCGTCCCATGACTGCAGGAGGTAACATTGGAAGTCCCGTCATCGGCGTTGTAGGGAGAAACGAATTTAGACTGCAGGTCCGGATGGTTCATCTGAAAGCCAACATCAATCATTGCGATTTTAACATTGAGATCGCCCTGTGTAATGTCCCAACCTTGTGGAGCCGATATTTTTGGCAAATGCCATTGCTGGCCGTAACCGGGATCATTGGGGACGGCATCGGGCGTAAAAAGATAATTAGGGGAAACCCACTCTATGTCCGAGTTTTTAGAAAGCCGGTCCTTATTAAATGCCAGAGCGTTCTGCGGCATCTTCAATACGACGATATCTAATTTAGAGATGTCCCGATCCACGGAGGCGGCGAGGGAAAGAATCGCGCTCTTTGCAACCTGTCTGGCCTTGCCGAAGGTGGGAATCTTGTTCTTTTTGACTTTGACCAGAAGCTCTCCCTCCACATAATCCTTCTCCGACTCGAGCTTGCGACCCTGTGCCCACAGGTCATCCGAGAGACTTAAGCTTAAAAAAATCAAGGCAAGGAGGAAACTCATCCTCATTCCCCGCTTCTGAAACCCTTGCCAGTCCCGCGTTTCCAGAAACCCGGCCGATGCGCTTTTTGAATTTATCATTTACCTCTCACCAGGCTAATCTCTATGCGGCGGTTGAGCGCTCTATTTTCAGGTGTGGCGTTAACCACCCGGGGCCGGTACTCTCCATACCCTGTGGCTGCCAAACGGCCGGGATAGATGCCCCCCTCGGAGGAAAAGAATTTTACCACCTCATAAGCCCTCGCCATGGAAAGTTGCCAGTTGGAAGCGTAGGAAAGGTTTCGCGCGACAGGCACATCGTCGGTGTGACCTCCCACCTGGATTTCTCCGGGCATGCTTCGGAGGGTCTGGGCAACCGCCAGAAGAATCTCGCGAGCTTCCTCTTTGAGCCGGGCGTCTCCCGAATCGAAAAGAACGGGCGCTTTGAGGATGAGGTTCACATTCTCCTCGCTGACCTCCACCTGGGCCAACCCGTGAAGATTTTTCCTTTGGATGATCTGTTCTAATTGTCCGGCCGCGGTCTCTTCCCTTTTCTTTACAGTCAACTTATCAAGCCTCTCGGAAGAGATCCGGCCTCCAAATTCCTTTTGTATATTCGCCAGAGATTCTTCGAATTTGGATTCTTTTCGGACCTTGGCATCCAGCGAGAAAGCAAACATCAAAAGAAAGAAGATCATCAAATAAGTCATGAAGTCCCCGTAGGTGATCGCCCACAAGGAAGCTTTATTGAGTCTCGAGTCCACCTCTTCAAAAGGATCTATTTCCGCCATGGCTTTTATACCCCCAATCTCTCGTGAGTACCCAAATAAGCCTTCAAGTGGCTTTCTACCTCGAGAGGAATTTTTCCGGCCAGAATATCCAGTATTCCCACCGCCACGATCTCCTGAAGGGCCTTTTCCTGAGAGCTTAAAAGTCTGAGCTTTCCGGTCAAAGGCGTGGCGAACAGACAAGCCAGCCCGATGCCGTAAAAGGCGGTGGTGATGGCCACCGCCATGGCCGGACCGATGCCTTTGGGGTTGGTGATATCCTTCAAGACATTCACAATCCCCACCAGGGTCCCCAGCAGTCCAAACATGGGAGCCAGCACCGCCACCGTCTGAAAAATCCCCGCCACCGTGGAATGCCGCACCTCGTTCTGGCGGATGGCATCTGCCAGAACCTTCTTGACATGTTCGGCATCAGGGTTTTGAAGCACCACTTTGACGGCGAAACTTAAAAACCCGTTTCCCGCAGGAATCCCGTTGATCCGCAGAGAGGATATCCCTTCCCGCCTGGCCTGTTCCGCCAACCCCACCATCTCTTCAATCACATCCTCTTTAGATGGAAACCGAGGCGGAAACCATACCATCCGCAACCCTCCCAGAGCCATCCTAAGATGCGCTAGGGGAGTGTTCACCAGAAGTCCAGCCAGAGTTCCTCCCAAAACCAGAAATAACCCGTGGGTGTTGATAAACACTCCCAACATCTGATTATTGGAAAGCTCCAGGGCGAAAAGCCCCACTCCTATCATCACTCCGATCAGTGTCATCATGTCCATATTCATTTTCCTCCTTTATCCTTTTCTCCTTTTACCAAGGGGAAATAATCCCCTTAAGATTCTTCCCCTGGGGGTGGTACCCAAAATTCTCAACCTTGGGCTCAGATGCCGGGGCGGGTCCTTGTCCTGGGTTTTGTTTGACCAAGGAGATCAGACCTTTTCTGTGAAGCTCCCGCGCCTTTTTAAGAACCTCGGCCTGCTTCTGGCCAATCTTGCCGTTTAGATTGGCAGGCAAAAGACTCAGGTGTTGTCTGAAGACCTCGCGCGATTCCGGGGGCAACAGTTCGAAGAATTTCCGGGCCAAGTTTCCACTCTGAGCCAGGGCGCAAGCCCAATCCTCGTAGGAAACTCCTTGGGATAATACCCTTAGATCCCGATCGGACAATCCGAAAAGATCCTCGAACCGAAACATGAACTTCTTTACTTTCTCCGCCAGGGCCGGCTGGTTTTTCTCCAATTCCGTCATCCAATTCTGACCCTCTCCTTCCTCCATTTGGCTTATAATTTCGGCCACCTGCTGAGGGCCTCCGAAAACGTAGTCCAAACTGTCCTTGATCTGCTTCTCAAACTCCTTGGCCTTCTCGGGCTCCAGACTCCGGGCCTGGGCCATCTGGAAAAGCACCGTCTTCTTTTTCTCCGGGTCCAATTCCGACAAAAGGCTCGTGGCCAGATCGGAAGAGAGATAGCCCACGACCATAGCGATGGTTTCAGGATCCAGGGAAACCATCAAATGGGCCAAGGCATGCACATTTCCAGCGTTGATGAACTGGAAGGGTCGAATAGGATCGGAGTTCTTCTCGAGAACCGGGAGAGGATCATTCTGTTTAGAAGAGTCCGGTTTTCCCTCGTCGCTCTTTTTCAGATCATCCTCCTC
>JACQJM010000236.1 GCA_016205045.1 Elusimicrobiota bacterium
CTAACCGGAACTTTTACTTTCAACTTCTTTTAAGCGGTAGCCGGTATTGGTCAGGGTCTCTATGAGATCCCCGAGTTTTCCCAGTTTTTGCCTGAGGTTCTTCAAATGTTCATTGAGGGTGTGCTTGGTAACGATGGCATCCAATCCCCATATTTTCTCCGCAAGAAACTGGGGCGTAAGAACCCTGCCCGGTCTCTCTAGAAAAGTGACCAGCAGGTCAAATTCCTTGGGGCGGAGCTCCACTTTTTGGTCTAGAACCCATACTTCATGCCGGTCCAAATCCACCTTGATCCCATGAACAGAAAGGATGTGGGCAATGTCAGGATGCAGTCCCGCTCGGCGCAGGATCGCCTGGATACGTGCAATGAGCTCTTTGGGATTGAAGGGTTTGGCCAGATAATCATCCGCCCCGGCCATCAGCCCCTTCACCCTTTCGTTCTCTCCTCCCAGTACCGTCAACATTAGGATTGGAACGCCGGAGTTCTTGGGATCTTTGCGGATGATGCCGCAGAACTGCATTCCTGAAAGTCCGGGAAGATTAATATCTAAAACGATCAGGTCCGGCTGGTAAGATTTGAGGTACTCCAAGGCCTTATCCGCATCGGTGACATGATCTGCCGCAAAATCATGATCCTTCAAAACGTTTTTAATAAACGAGGCGATGGCGCGATCATCTTCCACCACAAGTATTTTGGATTTCATCCTAAATTCCCGTTCCCACCCTGGCCAGACAGAATCGCTTTTATTTTAGAAATTGAATCTTTGGGATTCAATGGTTTGGGAATAAATCCCGCCGCCCCCAAGGACATCCCTTCCTCCACATCCCTGGGTCCCTTGGTGATGGAGCAGAGGATCACTGGGATCTGAGCTGTTTCAGCGGTTTTTTTAATTAATTCGAGCACTTCATAGCCGTTCATCCCCGGCATCCCAATATCTAGAAGGATCAGACTGGGATGCTCCTTTTCCGCCATTAACAACCCGTCTTTCCCATTGGAAGCGGTGATGGCTTCCATCCCGTTGTCCTCTAGAAGGCGCTTGGCAAAGCTGGAAAATGCGTAGTCGTCATCCACGATAAGAACTTTTTTGCCCATAGACATGCTCCTCTTCCCTCACCCTCCCCTCTCCCCTACAAGGGGAGAGGAAAAAGGTGAGGGGTGTGCTGATTCCTCTTTTTGAGCCAAAGGCAGGGTGAAGTAAAAACGGACTCCCCTGGCCGCATCGGACTCTATCCAAATCTTACCCTGATGCGCATCAATGGTTTGTTTGACTATAAATAGGCCCAGGCCCGTTCCCTTGATTCCGGCTTCTTTTTGCTTTTTTAAATCAGCCTGGTAGAATCGATCAAAAAGATGGGGGAGATCCTCGGGAGGAATGACGCTTCCTGTGTTGGCAACCATCACCTTCATCACACCACCTGTTGAGCGTCCGGAGGACGCTTGATTTGCTTCGCCAACAGGTGGTGTGATCATCCTCCCTGAATCCGCCTCTAGTCCCCAACCCACCTGAATGTGACCCCTTTCCGGGGTGTGCTTGATCGCGTTGGAGATGAGATTGGAGAACACTTGCTCTATCCTTTCCCGATCTCCCCAAAGAGGGGGTGCATTACTCCAATCCTGAACCCGCATTTTAATATTCTTCTGTTCCGCGGAAATCTTGATAAGCTCAGTTACTTTCCCCAGGGCGTCACCTAAATTAAAAGAAGCAAAATGGTACTTCATCTTGCCGGCTTTGATTTTGGCGCTGTCCAAGAGGTTGTTGATGAATACCCCCAATCTAGCTGAGGCCTCGACGCAAATTTTAAGCATATCCGCTTGTTCGAGATTTAACTCGCCACGGGCCCCGCTGAGTAGATAGTCCACGTGCATCGTAATCGCCGCCAATGGACTGCGCAGATCATGACTGACCATGGAGATGAACTGATCTTTGAGTTCATCGAGCTCCTTGAGCTGCCGAGCCATGCGATTAAATTGATCCGTGAGATCCCCCAGTTCATCCCTGGATCGAACCGGAAGGTTCACCCCCAGATTTCCCCGTCCGATTTCCCGGGAGCCCTCCGCCAAGTCTCGGATAGGGCGGGCCATAAAGTGCGCCATCACCCACGCCCCCGAAAGACCTAGAAATATTCCCAGAAAAGCCAACATGCCGATCCAACGGATGGTTTGAGCTACTGATTTTTGGATCTCGCGATCCATGGCCTCCCTGGAGTAACCGAGGGTGGCATACCCTCGAATCTGATCTCTCAGGCGAACCGGTTCTCTTATTTCCAGCACATTTTTCTCACCCTCCTGCTGCCTCCATTCACCGACGAGCTTGTATAGAAATCTACCATCCGTGTGGGCCAGGATTCTTCCCCGAGGATCCATTAAGTAGGCCCACTCCAGCCCCGCCTGGGTCCTCAGGACTTTTAAGTAGTTATCCAGAAAGAGCATATCGGAGATGGTCATGGCTTGCTGACAGACGGCCGCAAAGTTTTTGGTTTGTACCATTTGTTCGCGGTTTAAATTTGCGACCAGATTGCGGCGTTCTAGAATGAAAACAGCGGAGGAGATTCCCAGGGTCAGCAACACCACCAGGAGACTGGAAAATAAGCTGAATTTAGCCCGGATTTTCATCCCACACCTTTCATGGCAAAAACGCCCAAGTGACTGTTCTTTCGCATAAGAAGGCTCTCGAAAGCGTTGCGCTCCATTGTTGGTGGTATTTTCTCATTTCTAGCACCTTGGGCGTTCTGAAATCTCTGATGCAAAGACGAATGTATACCACCCACCACTAGAAAAAGTTCCAACCCTTTAGAATGGCCATGCAGCACACCAATATGTTTCACTGCATCAGAGTGCCATGAAAGGTGTGGGATCATCGCATCCCCGTCTCCGCCTGGAGTCTCTTCAGCGCCATATCCGCCTCTCCCCAATGGGGGCATAATTTCACGGCTTCTCTCATTTCGGCCGCGGCATCGGCGAGCTGTCCCTGTGAGTTAAGAATTCTTCCCACCACATAATGTTCTTGACATTTCTGCACATCATTCTGTGAAGGGATACCGCGTGAAACATCAGCCAACGGCTGGTCCGGCCGTCTATGGCGGCGTGACTTTCTAGGCGCCCTGCTCAGACGAGGCGAACTAAGATTTGTCCGTAAAAGGCCGGATCGGATATTCTCAAGAGCCTGTTTGGCGTCCCCGTTGGCAGGATCCAGGTTCACCACCGCCAGCCAGGCTTGGGTGGCATCCAGGGGCCGTGAAAAGGGAATGGTCTTGGCTTCAGAAATTCTTCTATGAATTTCAAATTTCCGAATTTTTTTCTCTACCTCCTGAAGTTCCACCTGAACTTGAGGCTCCTCGGGACGAGAATCCCAAATGGACCTGAGCTGGGCTACGGTATCCTCGTAGCCCCCTCCCATGAGATAAAAGCGCTCGGCATTTTTCAAAAGCCTGGCGGTTCTCTCCCTCTTCTGCTTTTGGCGGAGAGTACCATCCACCCAGGCCGCTAATTCGCGCAGGGCGGCATCTGAAGGATCGAGGGCCAAACCCTTACTCCAGTACTCCAGAGCCTGCGCGTAATCGTTTTGGAAAAACCAGACAAACCCGCGCGCGACAAATTCATCTTTTGGATTTGAAAAAGATCCTGAAAGAAGGGATCTCTGCAGTTTTTGGCGGAGTTCCTGATAATAATTGGATATCCTCATTCGCAACGTCTCTGTTTCCATCCCTCCCCCTTGGCTGAGTTTGGATACGGCCAAGGAAACGCTCAGAAGATTGGCTTGAGAACTATCTGAAGAGTAAATTTGCTTACCGATCTGTTCCAACTGGCTATTTAATTCCACGGATTTGAAACGGTTCGCTTTTAGAGCGGTTTCTGCTAGACGGACCGCCTCTCGCCTTTCGGATGGGGTCAAAACAGAATCTTTTTCCTGCTTGCTGAAATGAACCCCGATCTCATGGAGTTTATTGATAGCTCCCACATTTTCTGGATGGGTCTCAAGAGTCCTCAGGACCTGGTCGAATTCGGCCAGAGAACCCTTCTCCCCAACCATCACGATCTGAGGCTCAGGAATCTCCTGAACTTCCTCAGTTCCCTCTCCCCTTGAGGGAGAGGGGAGGGTGAGGGGAGAGTAGGTTTGAGAC
>JACQJM010000249.1 GCA_016205045.1 Elusimicrobiota bacterium
CAAAGGCTCCCTTCTCCCAAAAAAGGCCTCCTAGCAAATACAGGATTTTATTCCTAAATTCTGAATTCTTACTTTGCTCCCACAGTCCCTCCAAAATCTTCTGTGCCGAATCACTCTGCCCCTGCTTCCACAATAGAGTGGCCTGCAGGAGACGAACTTCCTGGGAAGCCGGATGCTGAAAATACTTCTCCAAAAATTGATTGGAGAGTTGCAGAGCTTCAGCCCATTGACTTTGCATGACCGTCAGCCAAAGATGCTGTAAGATCAGAAACGATTCGTCCTCTAAAGGCATGTTCTGAGTGGGGACTTTTTTTCCCTCTTCAGTGCCAACCTTTTTACGAATGAGATTCAACAGTTCTTTGGCGGGAGGAATCCACTGGCTGCTGGGGTAGCGGTGAATAAGAATATCCAGGTGCTTCTCCGCATCCTGGAGGCGCCCCTGCTGGGCATCCAGTTGAGCCACCCGATATAGATCCAAAGCAACCCAACTCTGCGTGGGCTCGAGGAGCTGCGTGCTGGTGTGCAGGGATTCCTGATATACGTTTTTGGCGGGCTCGTAACTCTTTTCCTGAAAAAGAAACTCACCTAATTGTGAATAGGCTTCCATGGTGAACTCTTTCCAATGGGAAGCGTCTTCCTTTTTTTGGGGGGCGGAGAAGGAAGGGGCGGACAACAACAGGAGAAAGAATATTAAGAAACTCATACAGCAACAAATCGGAATGTCACGATTCCCCACACCTCCGTGGATTTTTTCTTTTTAGAGTCCCGGAGAGATTCCTTTGCCGCCCCTTGAAACCGCCACTGCCGCAAAGCTTCTAACGCCAGACGATCAATGAAAGGGAAGCCAGAGGTTTGTTTGATCAAGATGGCTTCCTTGACCGATCCATTCTCCAAAACACGAAACTTAAGCTTGACCGCTAAATCCAGATTTCTGCTGGAAACCCAATCGGGACATTGGGGAATAAGCTGTTTGAGGATCTTCCGATTTCCGGCGGGACCGTCTAAAAGCCAACTCACGGGACCGCTGCCCTCATCTCCTCCTCCCCTGGCATTGCCTCTTTTGCCGGTTCCCATGCTTCCTTCCTCACCCGCACTCTCTGCATCGGTTGCAGGACCCACCTCCTCTTGTCCCATCGCATCCAAAATTCTCGCCTGGGTCGGCATCGAGGGAAGTTTTAACTTCTCCACTCCTTTTATGGATTCTTCAGCCGAAGGTCCTGCCGCCACCATGCTGTCGGGATTGGGAAGAGCCGCCAACTGCTGCTCCAGATCCACTTTTTCTTCCGCGGTATACATCTGAACAGGAATAGCCCGGGGCTGAGGTTTGGGAGGGGCCGTCACCACCACTTTTTTAGGAACTACGGGCTTGGGTTTCACGGGAGCCAACTGTCGGGTCACTGGTTTTTTGACGACGGGTTTTTTAATTATTCGTGGGCCGGGTTTTCCTTTCGTCCCGGCCACTGCCATTGCAGGAACTGGAGCCGGGGGGGGTAAAGACTCAAATCCTATCTGCACTAAGGGATCCAAAACCGGTTGAGCCAAAGGGGGTCTAGACAGCCAGGAAGCCGCAGGGGCAGACCAGATCAACCAGCCATGCAGAAAACATGACAAGGCCAGAAAGGGAAATTCCCGCTTCCAGGTAGCGTACATAATCAAATAAACTAACCCGAAAAATTCAGTTGCACCACATTTACCATCCTAGAATCCTGAATAAAATAGTGCGACTGAATTTTTCGCCGCCAAGCGGCCTCACTTGCCAGGGAAGAGCTTGTAAAAGCAGAAGTCTGGCAAGTGAGGGGTCGCCCCTCACTTTGGCTGCTTTGCATCTCCGGGCTGGCTATGCAGCAAAGTGAGGCCCGGAAGGTGAATTCTTCAGTTCAACTGAAGAATTCAGGCTAACCGGGAAGTTCATTCCCGGAACTCTCTGATAGTATAAACAGCAGAGGTTAAGTTTGCATGACGAAATAATTAAGATTTGGTAAATGCCTTTCCTTTTATAATGCACAACCCCTCAGTATAAGGGGAATTATCCCGGATTTCAAGGCTGCCTTGGGGAATTTAGACGGGTTTTAAAGGGTTTCTAGAGATTTGAGAGAGGTTCTTAAGAACTATTTCGATTTCGGATGGGGCTCCCCCTAGAGAAACTACTTTTCCCTCAGAGGTAAAGAAAAGATGGGGGTATTGAGCCACTTTCATTTTGTGAGCCAGAATGAAATCCTGATCATCCGGATCAATAAAGCTTATCACCGCCCGAGGGATATAAAACCGATGCAGAGCTTCCAACATCCGGCGGGTCTGAGGATCTTCTTTTTTACCCACCAGATTCAGCTCCATGCGACCATTCAGAAAATGATCGGTGATACGGGCACAAAAAGACAAATGGGACATGGAACTAGAGGCCAAAGGAACTATATTTTCCAAACCCATTTGGAGCCACTGCTTATAATTCGCAGAACCTTTTAAGTAATGCAATCTCCAAAGAGCTTCCAGGACCACTAAATTTTCCTCTACAGGTTTGATTTTCCACTTCAACCTACCCCAATCTCTCTGTTCCTGTTCCACCCTATCCCAAAAACCCCCTCCCTCTCGATCCCAAAGAGTTTGAAACATGTGTTTTAAAAGAACATCCGCAAAATCTCGATAGGACTTCTCCCCAAAATATTGATGCGCCTGCGTAAAAGCCAAAAGAGTCCAGGCCTGGTCTCCCAAAAGTCCCATCAGCCGATCTTCTTCTCTTTCCTCAGAACTCTTTTGTTTCTCTTCTCGATGCCAATGATGCCGCAAACCCAACTGCGGATTAAAGCAGTTGTCCCTTAAAAATGAAAGAGCCTCCAAGGCCAGACTTTCCCACTGAGTTTTATTCGTATCCAGCACCGCAGCGGCTTTAAGCAAGGCTGGAATCACTATGGCATTGTCTTCCGCATAAAAATGACGCCCGTCTTCAGAAAATCCTTTTTCCTGAACACAAAAGAGACCTCTCATTTTTTCCAGGGCCTGGACACCCCGGCGCTTGAATTCCGAATCGCGGGAGAAAGTAAAGGCATCCAGATAAAACTTAGCCCATCGTCCGCAGCGAAACAATATTCTGCTTTCAGGAAGGGTGAGGTCTCGCCCATCCGATATGATTTGTTTTAATTTTTTACTCGCTTTCTCTTCTCTAAACTCCCGCGCTGCATAAAGCAGGAACTCCAAGGACCTCAACCGAGGAGGGTGACCATGAGACAACAAATCCCCTAAAGTCTTTCTCACCCAATCAGAAGAAAGTTCTGCGGATTTAAGAACAGGATTTGTCTGAGATTCCAAATGGTCTAATATTTTCTCCGGATGCTCTCTGAATAGATCGCCCACTTTTTCCAGAGCCTCGCGCAAAGCAGTCGCCTCTAAATAACTCCCCTTCCAAAAAGGATCTCCTGAGGGCGTCAAAGCCCATTGGGTGGGCACTCCCTCCTGAGCATACCGCAGAGCTAGATCGGGACGCTGATCAATATTCACGCGGATGGGAATAAAGCGGAACTCAATCAAAGCAACGGTTTTAGGATCGGCATAGGACTCCTGATCCAATCGGCGGGCGAGATGGCTTCGGGAACTGAACAAATACAACAGGAGGGGCTTGTTTTCTTGGGCGGCCTTATGGAAGGTAGAGGAACTCCAGGGATACCACTTTAACATGGGGGTTAGGGGTTAGGGGTTGG
>JACQJM010000239.1 GCA_016205045.1 Elusimicrobiota bacterium
CCACCCATCCCCTGCTAGGGTAGCGAGATGTGGTCCCTGCCTGCCGGCAGGCAGGCACCGTTCACCTTCCGTTGCGGGACCGAGGGGCTGGAACCGGAGTCACCCCTGGGCAGGACTTGAAATTTTCGCTACCGGGGTTCAGGGTCAGGCGGGGTGGCCCGGGATGGCCCGGAGAAAAGCGTCTCGCAGGGCCGCACTTGACATTTGGACGGCTCGAGAGACGCAGTCCCGCCGCAGATGGCGAGGACGGTTTTCGCAGCGGCCGCCCGGGACAGGCCCTGGCCTGACCCTATTACAGACACAGTACCATGCCCTGAAATTTTCGGCACACCTGTAAAGAGCAATGATGCTTTGTGTTTCATATAATATAATACTCTCTGACGCTTCTATGATCACTCTCCATCCTTTCCGGGCGATTCGGTTCAATGCTTCCAAAATTCCTTTAAGTCGGGCTCTTTGCCCTCCCTATGATGCCATTTCTTCTTCTTTGGGGAGACGATTAAGAAAATATCCCGCCAATGCCATTCATCTAGAACTTCCCGAAGGCCAAGGGGATAAGAAATATAAAAATGCTTTGCAGATCTGGCGAGACTGGCGTTCTCAAAGGATATTGCAGAAAGATCCTCAATCGGGGTTTTATCTGTGCGAACAAGTTTTTCCTTGGAAGGGAAAAAAATTTTAACGCCTCGGACTTTTGGCGTCTCTAGAGCTAAAAAAGAATAAATCTCAAGTTTTGCCCCATGAAAGGACATTGAGCGGTCCTAAAAAAGATCGGCTGAAGCTTATCAAGATGCTTCATGTAAATACCAGCCCTATTTTTGGCACTGTTTCCGATGAGAATGGGAAGGTAAGAAATTTGTTGCAGAAGTGCAGCCGATCCAAACCTCTGGTTCGGGGACAGGATACTTCGGGAGTGCGGTACAGGCTTTGGCGGGTGGCGGCCCCCGAACAGATCACAAAGATCGAGAAATTATTCAAGCCTAGAAAAATTCTTCTGGCGGACGGCCATCACCGCTTTCGGGTAGCCTGTCGTTATGCGGCCAATCACCGTTCCCCTGAGGCCGGTCGCACCCTCATCTACATCTGTGCGGAACAGGATCCCGGACTTTTGATGTTTGCTACTCATCGGATAGTGTCTCAGCCGAAGGAAATAGTGGAGCGCATTCATCGTTTTTGCCGGATCATTCCCTGTGCTTCCTTAAAGGAAATGGATCGTCTATTGCAAAAGGAAAGGAGTCTCGCTGCATTTGGCTATTATAATGGCTCTCTTAATGTGGCGATTCCTTTTCGTTCTTCGGAGAGCTCTTTGGGAGTGGAATGGGTGCGGGCCCATTTATTTCGTGGGGTCTCTTTAGACAGGATCTCTTACAGCAGAGACGCACAAGAGCTGCTGCGTTGGGCCAAACACCAAAAAAAGTTGGGGATTTTTTTGAAAGAAATCAAGGTTTCGGATGTTCGCCGCTGGGTGGAAAAAGGAAGGCTTCTTCCTCAGAAGTCTACGTTTTTCTATCCTAAAATAGCTACCGGCCTTCTGTTTAGAGAAATGGAAGAACAGAGAACGTGAATACATTTTCCGTGATTCTTCCCGTGTGGAACGAAGAAGCTAGAATCCAGGATTGTCTTCTGCGCATCAGGGAGCAGAGCCCAGAGTCGGAAATTGTGGTGGTGGATGGAGGGAGTTCCGATAGAACGGCGGAACGGGCGGCAAATTTGGCGCACCGGATAGTCAAACTGTCCTATCCCAATCGGGGAGTGCAGCTTCACCGTGGGGCGGAGGCCTCCTCGGGAGAATTTCTTCTCTTTCTTCATGTCGATTGCGTGCTCCCCCGGGGTTGGCCTCACATTTTGAAAAAGAATTGGTCTGATTCCAAAGAATTGGCTGCGACCGTCTTTTCCATCGATTATGGGCAACCCAAATTCAGGTATCATTTGATCGAAAAGGTTCAACACCTGCGCTGCCGCTGGTTTCAGGTGGTTTATGGAGACCATGCCTTCTGCGTTTCTCGCGAAATGTATGATCGTTCCGGAGGATTTCCAGCCGTTCCCCTGATGGAAGACCTCGCTTTTTGTCACAGATTAAGGTCTCTGGGAAAGATAAAACTTTTGCCGGAAAAAGTTCAGGTGTCTCCCCGCCGCCAAATGAAAAAGGGTCCCTTGAGGAACGCTCTCTGGAACAACGTTTTACTGATACAGTACTATTTAGGAATTTCTCCAGAAAAATTGTGGCAACTTTACTACAACGCCAAACTATAAACGATAAAGTATAAACTACGGAAAATCTCTTTTTAAGTTTAGCCTTCATCGTTTAGCGTTTATAGTTCATTATGTTTGACAACATTTTGCTCCTTTTCCTGAAAGCTCCTGTTCCGGGAAAAGTTAAAACACGATTGGCCTCAACCCGCGGGATTGAAGAGGCTGCCCGACTTTATAAAGGGATGTCCGCAGAGGTGTATCGTTGTGTCAAGGAGCTCCCTGGGATCAACATGGTGGTGGCTTATGAGAGAGCCATAGAGTTTCCCAATCTGAGTTGGTTGGACGAAAAAAATCCTAATTTTATTGATCAGGAGGGCGAAAGCCTGGGAGAAAGACTGGAAAATGCTTTCCGCTGGGCATTTACGTTGGGTGCCAAACGCGTAGCGGCGCTGGGAGGTGATTCTCCCGGCTTATCTAGCGAGTGGATTCATAAGGCATTTGAGGGACTTCATACCCATGATCTTGTTTTAGGACCAGCGGAGGATGGAGGATACTATCTGGTTGGGCTTCAGGGCCGTTCCGATTCAGGCTCAAATCGTCTTGAATCTGTTTTATTTAAGGATGTTCCCTGGTCTACGCCACAAGTTTTAAAGACCACCCTGGAAAAGTCTAAAGAGATGGGCCTAAGGTTTTCGTTGCTTCCCGTTTATTTTGACGTAGACGACGAGGAAACTCTCAAACGCTGGGAAACCCAGTCTCATAACCTCTCTAAAAGGTAGCTGCTACCTTTTTACCTTTTGAGCTCAGATTCACGAGCCACCCGCTGTCCTTCTTCTACGTTCACAAAAGCCAGTAGGATCCCGCCCACGATAAAAAACAGAATGATGGAGAGGATTGCATTCCGACTGGACCCCGTGAACCAGACGGTGGATGCGAAGATGGCGGGTCCTAAGATTCCGGCGAACTTCTCAAACACGGAGAAAAAACCGAAAAATTCTGAAGATTTATGCCGGGGGATCATACTGGCAAATAGAGAGCGGCTCAGGGCTTGGCTGCCACCCTGGACCGTGCCCACCAGGATGGCGAGAAGAAAGAAGTGCAGAGCGTTTTTCATCAGGTGAGCCAGTAGGCTTATGCCGATATACACCGTTAAGGATAAGAAGAGGGCCCGTTTAGTGCCTATTTTATTGGCCAGGAAACCAAACAAAAAAGAGAAGGGGATTCCCACGAACTGCACCAGAAGAATGGCTGTGATCAAGGCGCCCTGGTTTATGCCGATCTCGGTCCCATAGAGGGTGGCCATGCGGATAATGGTGTTGATCCCATCGTTGTACACCAGAAAGGCCAGAAGCATTAAAAATGCCTGCCGGTAACGTCTTAAATCTTTCAATGTTTCTTTAAGCCTGATAAATGTGACGTAAACGGGGTTTTCTTCGCTGGTCTCATCTGATTCCAGGGTGCGTGGCGGCTCAGGAACTTGTCGGAAGAGCGGGATGGAAAAAAGCAACCACCACGCTGCCACGCTGAGAAATGCGAGTCTGGTAGCCATGAGAGAATCCGAGATTCCGAAAAGTTGTGGTTTCTGAATCCAGGCTAAGTTGAGCGCTAAGAGCAGTCCTCCTCCTAAATATCCCAGGGCATAGCCAGCGCTGGAGACGCGATCCATCTCTTTAGGCGAGGTGATGTGGGGTAAAAGAGAGTCATAAAACACGGTGCTGCCAGAAGCCCCTATGTTTCCCAAAATGAACAACCACGAGGCCAGCTTCCAATCTCCCTTCTGAATAAAAAACATGCAACCGGTGGCGCTCACCCCTATACCGAGAAAAAACCCCAACATTTTCTTTTTGATGCCGGAAAAATCTGCCAAGGCGCCTAGGAGGGGAGAAAAAAAGGCCATCAAAACCATGGCGAATGTGGTGGCGGTGGCAAACCAACCACTGGCTACAGAGGGGGATAACCCGGAGGCCGCCACGCGGTAAAAATAAATGGGAAATACCGCAGCAATGATGGTGGTGGAAAAAGCGGAATTCGCCCAGTCGTACAACGCCCAGGCGCGCAGCTCTTTCCGATGCAGGCCTAGGGATTCAAGAAATTTTGACACGAGGAGAGTATCGAATAATGCGGGGTAAAGTGTCAAATCAGACAAAGGAGAATCCTCTAGCGCGGCCAGGAAATTTTGGTATATTAGATTTATGGCCGAAGCTTATGAAAAGCCCGAGACCATTTTACGAGGCAGCTCTTTCCAGCAAGAGGAATTTATTCTCCGTTTGATTGAAGAAGGAGACAATCCTCATATCGCTCATGTCATTTGCCGGGTTATGCCCGAGTTTGGTGCTTCTGGGTCGGGATTTGCCATCAATGACCCAGAAGTGTCGGATATGTACCAGGCGTATTCTCAGGGCAGGGCGGTCTATTTTGTGTTGTGCCGGAAAGATGTGGTGGTGGGAGGAGCGGGGATCGCTCCTTTGGAAGGAGGGCCTGAAGAAGTGTGTGAACTGCGTAAAATGTATTTTCTCCCGGAAGCCAGAGGAAAAGGATTTGGACAAAGACTTTTGGATAAGTGTCTAACGGCTGCTGTGGCCAAAGGATTTAAGAGATGTTATCTGGAAACTCTCAAGGACATGACTCGGGCTCGAAAACTTTACGAGAAGAATGGATTTCTTCCTTTGGATAAACCCATGGGGAACACGGGACACTACAGCTGTGACGCGTGGTACGCCAGAATTTTGTGAAGCCTGGTTCTCCCGTCTTAGGGCCTGGTATTTTGTAAAATAAGAAGGACGCCGGCGTAGCTCAATGGCAGAGCAGCTGCTTTGTAAGCAGCGGGTTGGGGGTTCGATTCCTCTCGCCGGCTCATCGTTCTTGCGCGGTTCCCTGCCTGCCGGCAGGCAGGGATTCCGGGTGGGGGCTAAGACTTTGGTTCTCTTTCCATGAAGATATTCCTGTGGCTTTTCCTTTTCCTTCCCAGCGGTGTGGTAGCCCAGCTTCCTTCTATAGAGCAGCTGGTCTCTCCCGATGAGACCGTTCGTGAAAATGCCAGTAAAAAGTTAAAGGGACTTTCGATCCAAGAGAAACAAAAGCTAGTTTCTCAGGTTACGCCTCTTTTGAAAAGTAGGGATTGGTGGGTCCGTTCGGGAGCAGTTCACACATTGGCAAATTTGGGGCCGGTGGCTAAGGGGGCGATACCCGATCTGATTGCCGTGTTAGATAGAGATGAACCCTCCATCCGTTCCGATGCGGCCGCCGCCTTGGGAAAAATTGGGGCTAACTCCCCGGAGGTTTCCCGAGCCCTCTTGCGAGCATTAAAGCACGAGGCTCCGGTGGTGAGGATGAGCGTGGTGGAGGTCTTAGGCCAACTAAAACCAACTTCCGAAGTGATTTCCGCGCTGACTCAAGCTCTCCGGGATAAAGAGTGGACGGTGCGCACCAGTGTCGTGAAAGCCTTGGGGAAGACAAGGCCGACAACCAAGAAAGTCGCCAAGGCGTTAGTTCAGTCGCTCAAGGATGATAATTTTGTGGTGCGCCTTAGTGTGGCCGAAATTCTGGGAGACGTCGGCCCGCGCATTCCCCAGGTGGTTCCTGCGTTGGTGCAAGCCTTGAAGGATGAAAACTACGTCGTCCGATCTAATGCGGCAGAGGCTTTAGGCAAGATGAAAGCCAGTGGTCCGGCGGTGGTCGCCGCGCTTGCCCAAATCCTTCAGGAAGAGAAGAACGATAAGGTACGCATCAGCGCCACGTTAGCACTGATGAGGATGGGAACACCCGAGGCTGCCCAGGCTCTTAAGCAGTCGAGGGGACGTCCGTAGTCACAAAGATTCATGCCCGGTCTGCAAGATAAATCTGATTATTTCACCGCCCTTTCCTTGGGAGTTTCTGCTCCTACCGAAGAAATTCTTTCCTCTCTCAATCCGGAACAAGAACAGGCGGTTTTGCATGGAGAAGGTCCCCTGCTCATCGTGGCGGGTGCGGGGACGGGCAAGACGACGGTTTTAACGCGGCGGGTGGCCCACCTCATCTCCTCGCGCAAGGCCAAACCTTCTGAAATCTTGGCACTGACATTCACCGATAAAGCTGCCTCCGAGATGGAAATGCGGGTGGATCGCCTGGTGCCTTACGGGTTTGTGGATGTGCAGGTCTCTACATTCCATGCCTTTGGGGACAAGCTTCTTCGAGAATTTGCCTTGGAGATGGGGCTTCTCCCTGATTTCAAAGTGTTGACCGAGGGGGAAGCGTTGGTATTTTTTAAACAACATCTTTTTGAGATGCCCCTGGAGAAACTCCGGCCCTTGGGTCACCCCACCAAGTATGCGGAAGCCATGCTCAGCCACATTTCTCGCCTCAAGGATGAGGATATCACGCCCTCGCGGTATTTGCACTGGGCAGAAGCCCTTTTGGCCAAAGCTTCTGGTCCTGAAGAAAAGAAGCTGGCGATCCGACATCTGGAGATGGCTCAGGCTTACGAAAAATATGAGGAGATCAAGGCCCAAGAGGGATTCTTGGATTTTGGAGACCAAGTGGTGCTGGTGCTTAGGCTGTTCAGGGAAAGGCCGGATGTTTTAAAAGTTATCCAGGCACGCTACCGATTCGTCCTGGTGGATGAGTTTCAGGACACCAATTTCTCTCAGTTCCAATTGGTCCGACTTTTGGCTCAGTCTCACTGCAATTTGACCGTGGTGGCGGACGATGACCAAGCCATCTATAAATGGCGAGGCGCCTGTTTGGCGAATGTTCTGGGCTTTATGGAAGTCTACCCTCAGGCCCGGGTGATCTCTATCTCCCAAAATTATCGCTCTACACAGACAATTTTAGACCAAGCTTACCGCCTCATTCGCAACAACGATCCTTATCGACTGGAGGTGACGCAGAAAATTTCCAAAAAGCTTAGGTCTCAGAAGATGACCGGTCCGGCGGTGCGGGTGAGGGGGTTTCATCTCCCCGAAGAAGAAGCGGACTGGATTGCCCAAAAAATTAAAAAGGAGGTGGAGCAGAAGAAAAGATCCTATGAGGATTATGCGATTTTGGTGCGCTCCAATGACTCCGCAAAGGTGTACCTGGACTCCTTGAATTATTTTCAGATTCCGTGGCGATTTTCGGCCGAAACCCAACTTTTGCGGTCCCCTGAGATCAAAACCCTGGTCAGTTTTCTTAAGGTGATCGCCGATCCCTACGATTCCGTTTACTTGTACCACCTAGCCACCTCTCATTTCTACCGCATCACCCCTGCCGAGCTGGCGGCGGTCAACCACGAGGCCCGGGTTTCTCAACGGCCTTTGTTTCAGATTTTAGCCCATCCCGATAAATATCGGGAGGTGTGGGAGCAGATACCTCCTAAAGCCGTAAAGAAGTTACAAGTATTTTTGCAGGACCTCCAACATTTTCTTTCACTCTCTTCTCAAGAATCCACGGGGCGCGTGTTGTATAAATTTTTGGAACACCACAAGGTGTTGGCTCAGCTTGCCCGCTCCGATCAGTGGGAAGATGTGTTGAAGGCCAAAACTCTGGCCCGGTTCTTTTCCATCTTGAAAAGATTCAGCGAAATGAGCCTCGTGGATCAGCCCCGGGCTTTTGTGGAAAATATCGAGTCCATTTTAGAAGGTGAATCTGCGGCCGATCCCGAAGAATTGGAAGCAGATTGGGTGCATGTCTCCACCATTCACAAGTCCAAAGGTTTGGAGTACCCCGTGGTGTTTTTAGCAAACTTGGTGGAAGAGCAGTTCCCAGCTCGCAGGCACGGAGAGTTTTTACCTCTGCCTCAGGAGCTTTTGGGGGAAAGGGTTCCCGGAGAAGACACTCACCTGGCGGAAGAGAGACGCCTTTTCTATGTGGCCATGACCCGCGCCAAAGAGGAGCTTTATTTGAGCTGGTCTCAGGGGGGAACCAAGAGAGCGCGCAAGCCTTCTCGATTTATCCTGGAAGCGCTGGAAGGACCCAAGGAGATGCTGGAAGTTCGTGCCGAGACGGACCCCCTGCAGACGATTGACTTGACCATGAGGGCTCCTGTCAAACCAATCTCTCAAGAACTCGAGGCCTTGGCTCGGCCTATCCCCGCGGAAGAGGAAATCACCCTCTCGGCCTACGCCATCGATGACTACGCGACCTGTCCTTTGAAGTACAAGTATATCCATGTGCTGAAGCTTAGGGATATTGTGGTGCATCACCATAGCGTGGTTTACGGCAGTGCCATCCACGAGGCCATCAAGGCATTTAATTTGGCTAAACTGAAAGGAAAAACGCTCAGCTTGGAGGAAGTGTGGGGTGTTTTTGAGAGAACTTGGGTGAGCGAAGGTTTTTTGAGCCGTGAGCATGAGGAGAAGCGGTTGATGCGTGGAAAGGAGATACTTAAGAAATTCTATGAACAGAATGAGTCATCCCCGCCTCCCGTTGCTGTCGAGGAAGATTTCAAGTTCTATCAGGGAAAGGATCGCGTGGTGGGCCGTTTTGACTGCATTGTGAGCAAGCCGGACGGACAGGCGGTGGTGGATTATAAAACCAGTGAGGTGGAGGATCAAAAGGAAGCGGATAAAAAAGCGAAGGACAGCATCCAGATGGGACTCTATGCTTTGGGTTTTGAGAAGAAATATGGTGTTTCTCCATCTTCTTTAGAGCTTCATTTTCTGGAGTCCGGAATTGTGGGAGAAGTAAAACCCGATGCCAGGTTTACCGAGAAAACGGCGGAGCGAATGAAAAAAGCTTCTCAAGGGATCCGCGCCAGGAATTTTGAGGCTAAACCGGGACGCTTCACCTGCTCTTTTTGTGCTTTTCAATGGATTTGTCCGGAGGCGTACCATTGATGAAAAAGGGACTGGGGGCTAGGGGCCAGCACGCTGGGATCCTCCAACACGCTGGGCTCCTCTGGAGTCCCGGTGGGTACCTGGAACTCTGTGGAAGGTACTGGCTCCCCGGCTGGTACCCGAAACTCTGTGGAGGGTGCTGGGGGTTGGTAGCGATTGTTTTGTTATTTGGGTTAACTAAGGAGGCATGGATGAGTGAAATTTTCTATGTAAGGACATCTTTAGAAGATGTGGTTAATAATTCTGATGCGATTCTGGTGGGAAGACTGAAGAAAATGAGTACTCTTAAAGTAGATATCGCGCCCAAAGGAAAGTCCAAAGATGAGAGCAAATACCCACCCTATCTTAGGCAACGATACCAATTTGAGATTGTAGAGGTTTTGTTTCGCAGGCCAGCTAAATTAAAAATTGGAAAAATGATATGGGTAGACAGAGCCACTTACGATAACCAATTAGAGAGACATAAACTTTATTATCTGAAAGGACTTTCGGAATCCCCAGAATATCAGTCCTATGCGCATTCTCCAGAGGCGGAGGATTCTCTTAACAACAAACAACCGCTACTTTTATTTTTGGGCTATTATGGAGGGAATTTTCAATTTAGGTTTGAGAATTCTTACGAATCTCTTAGTCAAAGGGCTCAGGTGATGAAGTTGATTCGGAAGAGAGAGAAAAAAATAGATCTGGAG
>JACQJM010000240.1 GCA_016205045.1 Elusimicrobiota bacterium
CTAAGTTCTAGGTTCTAAGTTATCGATTTTACTTTATAAAAAAATTCCCCAAGAACTTAGAACTTCGAACCTGGAACCTCGAACTTCGCTTCGGCCTTTACCGAAGCGACGGCCTGCCACACCTGCAACGCCCTGCGCGTCGCTCGAACATCATGTACTCTTAAAATATCTACTTTCTGGGCAGCCGCCCAACAAGCCACCGCCAAAGATCCCTCCAAACGTTCCGCAGGGAGAGGAAGTTCAGACGTTGCCATTTTTTCCTCAACATCTTGGGCCAACAACCGCCCTAAAAAGGACTTGCGAGAAGCTCCAAGAACCAGCGGAAACCCCAACGACTTTAACCGCTTTAAGGACCGAAGCAAAGCCAGATTGTGTTCCAATTTTTTCCCGAACCCTATGCCTGGATCCAAAAGAATCTGACGAGGTTCCCCTCCTTGTTCTCGAAAAAAGGCCACCCGCTCTTGAAAAAATTCCAACACCTCGAGCACCACATCTTTATAAACCGGATTTTTTTGCATGGTCTTGGCATTCGCTCCCTGACGGTGCATCAAGAGCAGCGGAACACCATAGGAAACCACCACCTCGACCATGCGAGGATCATCCCGCAAAGCGGAAATATCGTTAATGAGAGAAGCCCCTGATTCCAGACTCTGACGGGCCACCTCCGATTTAGTCGTATCGATAGAGAGGGGAACCCGCACTTTTTTAGAGAGCGCCTTTACGACCGGCAAAACTCGGCGCAGTTCTTCTTCCACGGAAATACACTCTGCTCCGGGACGAGTAGACTCTCCTCCCACATCCACAATATCCGCTCCCTGAACCACAAGATCTAAACCGCGAGATACCGCTTCTTCTAGGCTGAGAGATTGGCCCCCATCATAGAAAGAATCCGGAGTCACGTTCAAAATACCCATCAGCAGAGGAGTTTTCCTGGAGGAGAACAGATCAGAAAGAGATACCGGGGAGGATAAAATGGAAGACATGTGGTCCAACACTAGTGCTGCACTAGGCCGCGGCGCTGCCTAAAATCAAGTTAACTTCCTCGGCCTCTAAAATCTCTTTTTCCACCAACTTTTCTGCCAACTTGTCCAAAATATCTCGATGCTTGGAAAGAAGCTCTTTGGCTTTGGTATGACATTCCACTACGATGCGCTTCACTTCCTCATCAATGGTCTTGGCGGTGGACTCAGAGTAAACAGGTTGCCGAGCAATGTCGCGGCCCAAAAACACCATTTCTTCGGGTTTTTTAAAGGTAAGAGGTCCTATTTTTTCGCTCATCCCAAACTCGGTCACCATTTTCTGAGCGACATCCGTTGCCTTGGAAAGATCATCCTGCGCCCCGGTCGTGATCTCTCGAAACACCAGCTCTTCTGCACAACGTCCTCCCAAAAGCACACACAACCTATTGAGAATTTCCCCACGGGAAGTCAGGTATTTGTCTTCCAAGGGAAGCTGAAGCGTGTACCCCAGGGCAGGCCCCCTAGGAATGATGGAGACCTTATGGACAGGATCTGTATTGGGGAGAAGCTTGGCGACCAAGGTATGTCCGGACTCATGATAAGCGATAACCTTTTTTTCTTTGTCGGAAATCATGCGGCTTTTTCTCTGAGGGCCGGCAATCACACGGTCGATGGCTTCTTCCAATTCCACCATCTCCACATGAGGCTTGTTTCTGCGCGCAGCCAAGAGGGCCCCTTCATTGACGAGATTGGCCAAATCTGCCCCCACAAATCCCGGTGTCCTTCGGGCAATGACAGCCATATCCACTGCGGGCCCCAGCTTGATTTCCTGGGCATGCACTTTTAAAATCGCTTCCCGCCCTCGAAGATCGGGGGTGGGAATATTGACATGGCGATCAAATCGGCCGGGCCGTAAAAGCGCCGGGTCCAACACATCAGGACGGTTTGTCGCCGAAATGAGAATCACCCCTTCTTTGGTGTCAAATCCATCCAGTTCCACCAATATTTGGTTTAGGGTTTGCTCACGCTCGTCATGGCCTCCTCCGATCCCGGCAAAGCGATGACGTCCCACCGCATCCAATTCATCAACAAAAACTACCGCAGGAGCCGCTTTTCTAGCTTGTTCAAAAAGATCTCTTACCCGAGCCGCTCCCACTCCCACAAACATCTCCACAAACTCCGATCCGGAGGAGCTGAAAAAGGGAACTCCTGCTTCTCCGGCCACCGCCTTGGCCAAAAGTGTCTTCCCGGTCCCGGGCAACCCATACAATAAGACACCCCTGGGAATTTTTCCCCCCAACTTTTGAAATTTAGGCGGATCTTTAAGAAACTCGATGATTTCCTGGAGCTCCTCTTTGGCCTCATCACAGCCAGCCACATCCTCAAAAGTCACACGCACCTTCTTGTTATTCTGAAGTTTAGCACGAGACCGTCCAAAGGACATGGCGTGCTTGCCGCCCATCTGGGCAGGACGAAGGAAAAACACCCACCACAAACCAAAAAATACAATCACCCACAGCAGGTTCCCTAAAATGGCCATTTTCCAACTATTATCCCGTTCCCCCGAATAAGAGCTGACCTTGTACCTGCCAAAATCCTGAACCAAATTGGGGTCCGGCAAGGGAATAGTGCGGAAACTCCGTGTTTGTCCTTGGTCATCCTTATGAGTCCCTCGGATCAAATCAGGACGCACCATCACTTCACTCACTTTTCCTTCACCCAACATCTGCTTGAATTTGGAATACGGAATTTCCATCTCCGTACTCATCGTCTTAAGATACTGAAATAGAAAGAGCAAAAAGAAAAAAGCCAACAACCACAATACCAACTGTTTTACGTTTTTAGACCCTGGGCCCATTTAACCTTTCCTCTTTAAGAACCCCCACATACGGCAGGTTACGGTACTGTTCATTGTAATCCAATCCATATCCCACCAAAAATTGGTTAGGAACCTTGAATCCCACATACTTGGCTTGGAGTGGTATCTGGCGACACTCCGTTTTATCCAACAAAGTACAAATTTCCAGCGATCGAGGTTTTCGAGTTTTCAGGTTGTCCCTCAGATACGCCAAGGTAAGCCCGGTATCCACGATATCCTCAACCACCAAAACGTCCTTTCCCTCAATGCTTTCCCTCAGGTCCAACACCATTCGAACCACCCCACTGGAACGATCCCCTTCATAAGAAGAGAGACACATGAGATCGATCGAGCAATCCACCGTAATAGCTCTTAAAAGATCCGACAAAAAAACGATACTTCCCTTTAACACCCCGATTAAAGTAACGACTTTCCCTTGATAATCCTTCGAAATTTCCCTTCCTAAAGCTCCTACCCTAGCCCCAATCTGATCGGTAGGGATCAAAATTTTTTCTATGTCTGGGTGCGGGGAAGACATGAAGACTGCCGATATCCAAGGTGTTACTACTCTGCTATAAAAGGATAACTTAAAATCCCTCTAAAATCAATCCCTCGTTTCAACCCCAAAAGCTCCACGACCTCACCCAGTTCTCAGCTCGGCCAGATTCCTCGGCGGTTGCGACCGCAGGGACACGGCGCCATCTGCGGCGCGCTCTGCGTCTCGGGGCGACCCTGGGCTAACCGCGCCCCTGCGA
>JACQJM010000253.1 GCA_016205045.1 Elusimicrobiota bacterium
CTGTGGGCAGGTTGCGGTGGGTCCGCATGAATTCACCTACAAATCTTCCCCGCACCCGATAGAGAGTGTGTGCAAGTCGAAGAATCGGTCTTTACACATTTATTGGAATATGCGATGATATCTTACAACCCTAAGCTTTATTCTATAGCTGACGGAAGATCCCGATCTAATCGGAGAGACCCTCAGGAATTAGTGGAACCCCAAAAAGAATTTTGGGGCGGCTTATAGGTTAGGAGATCAGAAAATGGGCAAGAGATTATATGTGGGGAGCCTCCCCTTCGACGTGACCGAGGATCAACTCCACGCGCTATTTACTCCCTGTGGGGCAGTCGTCAGCGCTAAATTGATTACGGATAAATACACAGGCCAGTCCAAAGGATTCGGCTTCGTGGAAATGGGCACCGATGCGGAAGCTCAAGCAGCCATCCAAAAGATGAACGGGAGCACCGTGGGTACTCGACAGATCATCGTCAATGAAGCCCGTCCCATGGAAAATCGCGGACCCGGTGGCGGCGGTGGTGGATTTGGCGGTAGAGGCGGTGGTGGTGGTGGAAGAGATAGAAATCGCAGAGGCGGCGGTGGCGGAAAAGGAGGGGGCGGCGGTTTTAATCGCTGGTAATCACCTCTCTAGTATCCCATGAAATTTTTCGCCGGGTCTTTATTGGTAGCTTTTTTATTGGGGGGTTGTCAGAAGGGAAAGGGATCACAAATGGTCCAAAAAGGGTCTACCGTAAAAATTAACTATACCTTGACGGTAGATGGCCAAGTGGTAGACAGCTCGACGGGCCGGGAACCCCTGGCTTATGTTCAAGGGTCAGGGCAAATCATCCCTGGATTAGAAGAACAAGTCCAAGGCATGAAGACCGGAGATAAAAAGAAACTCACCGTCACCCCCGAGAAAGGCTATGGCCCCATCAATCCTCAAGCCCAGCAGAAAATTCCCCGGCAAAAGTTTCAAGGCCAAAAAGATCTAAAGGTGGGAAGCGTGGTTCAGGGTGAGATGGGGGACCGGCAGTTTCAGGCAGTCATCGCCGGCATCAATGACAAGGAAGTAACGTTGGACCTCAATCACCCCTTGGCTGGAAAAACTTTACAATTTGACATTGAGGTGGTGGACGTCCAACCACCTCATTCTTAAGTCCTTCTGTCATGTTGTGGCTTCCCCTGACCCCCTCATTGCTGCGGCTGTTTGCGTTCGTGGGGG
This sequence comes from Elusimicrobiota bacterium, assembly GCA_016205045.1. Classification (GTDB taxonomy): domain Bacteria; phylum Elusimicrobiota; class Elusimicrobia; order JACQJN01; family JACQJN01; genus JACQJM01. Next base: position 1,205 of record JACQJM010000253.1, read on the forward strand.
TTTTGTCCCTCATGTTCTCCTTGGAATCTATTTGGCCCAAGCGAGAGTGGAAAACCCCTCGGTGGAAACGCCTCTCCGTTCATAGTGTTCTCTCCGTTTTAAACACCCTCCTTCTCCGCTTCACCATAGCCACCCCGCTTCTTTTGTTGACCGATCTCCTTGAGAAGCGCCAGTGGGGACTTTCTCATGCATTGGGGTTGAACGGCTGGGGCGAAATCGTCGTCACGCTGATCCTGTTTGATTTCTTCGATTACTGGTGGCACCGCTTCAATCATACCGCTCCCTTACTCTGGCGTTTCCACCGGGTGCATCATATGGATACCCATGTAGATGTGACCACCGCTTTACGTTTTCATGCCGGAGAGCTTTTGATTTCTGGGGTAGTCAAGATGTTCTGGGTCCTATTCTGGGGACCATCGATCTGGGGTTTTGCCATTTTTGAAGCGGGAATCACAGGTTTTTCCGAGTTCCATCACTCCAACATCGACTTCCCGGATGAGGTGGAAAAAGTGGTCCGAGCAGTCCACATGACCCCGCGTGTCCATGCCAGCCATCATACCGTTTCCCTGCGCACCCGCAATGCCAACTACTCCACCATTTTTTCTGTTTGGGATCGCTTATTTCACTCGTTTCAAGAACCCAATCCCCAGGAAATGGAGACTATCGGTCTTGAGGAAGGACGAGACAACTACCTCTCTTTCCGTAAAGTTCTGCTTGCTCCCTTTGTAAATCGTGCACTCTAAAATTCTTCTGATCTTGGCCTTGGGTGCTTGGGCACAGAACTCTTCTCCTCTGACTCCTCCTTCTCAGCCCGCTCCCAGCCAGCTTAAAACCCTTCAGGTAAAACTCACTTACTTAGGCCCACAAAAAGAACCCATGCCGACCATCGGTTTCTCTCAAGGCCCTTATAAAGTAGATCGCTTTAAACCCTTTTATAGGAAAGAGTATGAATACGGCAATGACGCCTTCGCCCTCAAAACCTTTCGCGCCACCAAAGAAGAGCTCAAAAATCTGGTGAACCTCGTCACTCACGTTCAGGAAAAATCGAAACTGGCTCCTTCTGTGTTGCACGGTAAAGTCAGCGGTTCTCGCCTGCTCTCTTTTTCTTGGGTCTATCGTTCCGGGGACCAGGATAAATTCTTCGAGGCGATTTGGAATTCTTCGGAAGCCCAAGAGTTTTTTGTGCTGATGAGAGATATCTTCGAAAAAAACAAAGAGGCTCGCGCCACTTTTCAATGGTGGGGCTGCGCTCTAGACCTTTTGACGCCTGTGGTAGGCAAAGACGTTACCTCTCATGTGCAAATCACCCTGGGTGGTTTCTATCCGAAAGGTGACCATTTCCTTACCCGTGCCACACTAAAAAACATATCGACTGGAAAAATTCCAGAACCTTTGTCTTTAGTGGTTATCCCTACTGAACCCAATGTTCGCCTGATTAACCCGGATGGAACCACCTGCAAGATCTACCCGGTAGGAAACGGCTTCATCAATATATCTCTTCCCTCCCCGGATCTTTCCCCCGGAGAATCCGTGGAAACAGTCCTGGAATTTGAAAACCCGGATCGGGACCCCATTCGATTTGATACCAAAGTTATTGCAGGACCCATTGAACGATGATCCCGATTTAGATAGACTAACCTAAATTCCCCAATTGGGGAATTTACCCATCAGGCCGTCGTAGCTTTGCTGCAACTCCGGGCTTTTCCCCAGGGACGGTTGGAAGTGGAAAAGTGCCTACCGTCCCTGTCGCCACGAATCAGTAAACCTGTGCATATTTACCAATTCTTAATCATTTCTTCAGGAATTCCTTAACCTAACTGTTTATACTATCGTCGTAAAGTGAATTAAACTAAAACTCAGTCAAAGGAGACGAGAAATCATGAGAAAAATACTACTGGTAATAGGGCTATTGGGACTGTTGTCTGTGTTGCAAACAAAAGAGGTCTCGGCAGGATGTAGTTACTTTCTGGATGGTACCGACTTGTTTCAAATGTGTACGACAGGAGGTCGATTGACCCTAGTTATAATAGCTGAAGGTTGTATTCAACCTGACGGCGGTGCTATAGAGTGTGGGTAAGGTTAGCCCGAAATCCCCAGTTGGACCTTATGTGGGAGTGCCGAAAATTTCAGGGCATGGGACTGTGTCTGTAATAGGGTCAGACCTGGGCCTGTCCCGGGCCACCCCGCCTGACCCTGAACCCCGATGGCTAAAATTTTAAGTCCTGCCCAGGGGTGCTTCGGTTCCAGCCCCTCGGTCCCGCAACGGAAGGTGAACGGTGCCTGCCTGCCGGCAGGCAGGGACCAAGTGTTAGTGCACAAAGTCAACGGTAAAGAACGCTACACCTACAACTCCAAAAACGAGAGAGTTCCGGTTCCTAAATAAAACCTTCTTTAATTAACTCTTCTCTCCCAGCATAGGCCCCTATTCGCCTCTAGGCTTATCCATACACCAAAGACAACCCTGTGGCGACTAGATTGGCCAGCATATGCGATATCGCAGAGGCATGCCAGCCTCTGCGATGTGCCAATACACCCATCACGAACCCAAAAGCCGTCAAGGCCAGAAACCGGGCCAGAGAAGCGTCCACGATGGTGTGTTTTACCGAGAAAAGGAGCGAAGTCGCTAAAATCCCACGCGAGACACCAGTCATATTGACGATCTGCGGTTGTATAAGGCCACGCCACAAACGCTCTTCAGATAAGGGAACCACTAACCCATTGACAGCCAAGAGACTGATACCTTCTAAAATGCGGCCAAACCCCGGCAGTAATACCAAATCATAGCGCCATGGACTCACTAAGAATGGAAGCCTCATATTTCCCCACAATAAACCGTCTATAACTACCATCAACATCGCGGCCGAGGCTGCCGCAGCTCCTAGCCAAGATTGGGTACTCCTGACATGCCTTAGAACACCACGCAGTGCTTCATTCACCCTTACCATGCTTCGGCTGGATTGGGGAGCGGTAAACCAAACTAAAGCTATATAAAATAATCCTGTCGCCAACATATCATTGACCCGCAATGTGCCGATGACAGGGAATAAGTATAGGAGAAAATGTCTTGCCAAATATTCCCCGACAATGATGATCGCAATCAATCTTATAACTCTAGGCATTTCATTTGATTGTACAATAATGGCGTCCCAAAGGACGCCATTATTGTACAAGGGAAAACCCTCACCTGGTCCGGTGTTACACCGGACCATCC
>JACQJM010000264.1 GCA_016205045.1 Elusimicrobiota bacterium
CACGAGGATGAAGTATAGCAAATTAGATTTTAGTGAGGGGAGACGACTTGAAACGGATATCGTAGAAGTTCAGATAAATCCCGCAGGAGACAATTTGTCAGGGCGCTCCAATTTTTCCTACAATATGGCGTCTGGTCGGAACTATATGAACGTGCAACAGACTTTAGTTTTAGTAAAACCGGATGCCATCCAAAGGGGAGTGACAGGGCATATTATCCACCGTTTGGCGCATGCGCATCTCCGCATTGTGGGAGCTAAGGTGGTAAAGGTCACCGAAGCATTGGCCCGAGAACATTATAGAAGCTTAAGCGACAAGCCTTTTTTTGAGGAGTTGGTTAAGTATATTCGTGGGCAGCTCCACGGGGAAGAATATAGCGGGGTTCTTGCTCTGGTTTATCAAGGCGAAGACGTCGTCAAAAAGGTGCGGGAAATTGCCGGGGCTACCAATCCCGAGCAGGCGCAACCCAAAAGTCTTCGGGGCGCCTATGGGCGGGTCACCTCTAAAGGCCAGATCGAGAACATTATTCATGCCTCATCTGATCCTCAGGATGCGGAGCGAGAGATCAAGTTGTGGTTCTCCCCGCATGAACTAACCCACGTGATTTATCCGGTTAAATCAGCAGGTCAAAACGGCAGTAAAAAATGGGCCTAACAAAAGAAGGGGTTAGGGGTTAGTGTTTAGGGGTTAGGGATTGGTTTTGTTTTGCCAACCCCCAAACCCCAGCAACCAATCCCAGCCTCCCAGGGAGGCGGTAATGAGCGTGGCAACTTCATTGTGGACAAAAACGTTTCCTCAAGTATCTGTTTTGAACAACCCTACACTTAAAGAACTGAGATCGCTGGCTTCTTTTGAAGAAAAAGCCACAGCCTTCGGAGCCCCCTGCTATTTTACTCAACAGGCCGGCTCCCGCAGCGCCAAAAGCACGTTTGTTTACGAAGAAGGAAGTTTTAAGGCGGGGCGATTCCAACAAAAAGCGGACTCGGAGCTGGTTAAAAAGGTTCTGGAGGCAGTCCAGGGGCAAATGGTAAAAGCAGACTGGATGACCTTGGACCGCACCGTCGGCAAAAATCAAGAAATGCAATTTCATGCGCGCCTGTGGATTCCTAAGAAGTATGCTCGCATTGCCTTGTTGTGGTCTCAAACGTTGTTCCCGGTGCCCGCTTCTCTCCGCGACACTCAGCGTGAACCGGATTTTTTGACCCTTTATTTTCCTGATTGGCGGGAACATATCCCGGCTTCTTTGCGGCAGGGTTTCCCGGAGAAAATTATTTTGGTGAATCCAGAAGCGGGCATCAACTACGTTTTGGGAGTGGATTACGTGGGAGAGACAAAGATGTCTTTCCTGCGGTTGTCGATGTATGGGGCCAAGAAGAAAGGGGGCCTGGGACTGCATGCGGGTTCTAAGATTATAAAAGTTAGGGGTGAGGGGTCAGGGGTGAGGGGTCAAAAAGACTCAGGACTCTGCGAGGTAGGATTTCTTCTGTTTGGACTATCTGGTACCGGGAAAACTACACTGACGTTAGAGGACCACGGGTTGCGCGATCCTGAGGGGGTGGTGGTGCTTCAGGATGACATCGTGCTTCTAACGCCCCAGGGGAAAGCCTATGGGACCGAGGATAATTTCTACGTAAAAACAGAAGGATTGACCCAGAAGGATCAGCCGGGGCTCTTTAAGGCTTTGATGGATCCAGGAACTGTTTTTGAGAATGTCTATTTTGATGAGAAGACCAAGCAGGTGGACTTTACCAATTACAAATATGGAACCAATGGGCGAGCCTTGGCCCTCCGGTCTAAAATCCCCAACTCGGACCATCGTGTAGATTTAGAGAAAACGCATAAGTTGATCTTTATCACTCGTCGCGATACGATTGTTCCTCCGGTAACTAAACTCAATACCACTCAAGCCGTGGCTTATTTTATGCTGGGGGAGTCCATCGAGACTTCTGCCGGGGACCCTACCCGCGCGGGTCAACCCAAACACGAGGTCGGCTTTAATCCCTTTATTTTGGGTCTTGAGGATGAAGAGGGGAATCGGCTTCTGAGTATTTTAAAAAATAACCCGGGAATCGAGGTGTATTTGCTGAATACCGGGAGTGTCGGGAAACAGGCGGACCAGAAAGGATTTGATCCCAATGGGAAAAAGATCACCAAGAATGTTTCCGCCAAAATTTTAGAGGCTGTGGCTCGGAGGAATATCCGTTGGGCCAAAGATCCGGACTGGAGATATGAGGTGGCGCAGGAAGTCCCCGGGATTGATGATTTTAAGCAGTACGATCCCCACATTTACTATCGTCCCGAGACCTATGCTCGGCTACGGGAGGAAATGAAAGAGGAGCGCCGGAAATATCTGGCTCAATTTGACCGGTTGGAACCTAAGATATTACAGTCTCTCTAAATTCAGGGTGCGTTCTATGCGCTTATTCTTATTTTTTTTCATTGGTTTTTTAGGCTGGCCTTCCTGGGGAGAGTCTGTGCCCGTTCCCCTGTCAGTGGCGCCGGTGAAAGCCTTTGTGGACGGAGAGTCTGTTACCTTCACGACTCGGGACAACTGGAAGCTGGCGGCTCGCTACCAGAAACCTCAAAACGATCTTGTTTTTATCTTGCTTCATCAGGTGGGGGGGAAGAAAGAGGATTGGATTCCCTTCGCCACGTTCGTTTCTAAAAATGGTTACGGCTACCTGGCTCTGGATTTCCGGGGTCACGGGGAAAGTTTAATCACCCCGGACAACTCCACCGCCACGTACAAAAGCTTCGGTCGTTTGGGGACAGACAACGAATGGAATCAGATGGCTCGGGATGTGGATGCCGCTTTAGACTTCTTGAGGCAGAATGGAATTGAGGAAAAATCGGTGGCGATGATGGGGGCAGGATTGGGAGCCAACATCGCTTTGAAATCTTCCGCCTTGCGAAAGGACATTCCTCTCACGATCCTCCTTTCTCCTCGGATTAATTTCCGAGATGTTCTGACCGTCAATCCCGTCAGGGTCTACGGGGAAAGACCTATTTTGTTTGTTTCATCCCCGGAGGATGCTATTAGCTTTAGAGATTCTCAGCTCTTGGTCACCATTGCCCGGCAGAGAACGGGAGAGTCCCGTGTATTTTTTTTCCAAGCCCGGAAGAGTTCCGGAACGCG
>JACQJM010000244.1 GCA_016205045.1 Elusimicrobiota bacterium
AATTATGATAGTAATACCGAAACTTGGTCGTGGGACTGTCATTTCTTTGCCTTTCCGTAAATTTAATCCCTGTTTGTTCCGAAATAAAGTTTAGGACCTTTTCCGTCACTAATCTTTCATGCCTGCCCTTAGTCTGAAATATAGTTCCATGACCCACTCCGGGCCAAACTTCATAAGTTCCTTGGGGGTAGCGGGAAATAAAATCTTGAATTAAGCCGGGAGCATTGTTCCATATATCTTGATCGCCTGCCATCAAGAAAACAGGAAATCCATTTCTTTGGAGTATGCCTTTGTTGGATTTAAATCCAGCGGCCATATAAGATTCCCACTCCTCTCCCTGCGGATTCCACACCACGTCGTTTTCTTTCGCAAACTTAAGCATGGCTCCGGAGGCTACCAAATGCCTGTACCATCTGCCTAAATTCGGGGATACTTCCCCACCTGGAGAAAGCATAATTCCCCCACGAGCGATAGTGGGAGAATCATGTCGTAATTCCTGAATGACAAGAGGACCAAAGGAATGCCCCATAAGAAAGAGTGGTTTCCCAGTTTTTCTATAATGTTTAACGATTCTGAAAAATAATTTTTTAGATTCTTCCGATCTCTTATACCCAAATTCCCTAGGTCCGGAAGCGTGAAAAGGATAATCAAAAGAGATAACGGAAACCCCGTAATAGTTATAAACAGGAGCATCCCTCATAAATGTTATGCCCGAAGAAGTCGTGGTACCAGACCCCCCGAATGCAATGATGACAGCCTTGGCGTCCTCAGACACCTCTTCGAACCCCTTCATGGGCTTATCCTGAGGCTGATAATAAATGGTGGTTCCAAGTTTTCTTCTGCTTATTCCCATTCCCCCTGAAAGCACCCTTTGCCACTCCACCAATCCTCTCTGCAGCCAAGACAACTTCCTATTGAAAAGAAAACCTTGGGACAGTTGGGGAATTGGCGCCGCCTGAAGTTCCCGGCCCATTTGTTCTCCCTTCTCCAGAGCCTGAGCCAGCACTTGCGTTTGAACTTGGCGAAGGTGGTCTATTTTTGATTGAATTCTGTCATAACCTTTTTTGGCATCCTCTCCATACAAAACAGAGAGGGCCGCCATTTCATTGGCCCTGACTTCCAAAGTAGGCACTCCCATCTCCAGAGCCTCCCCATCCAAATCCTTTACTTTACCCTTAATAACCTCCCCCGCAGCCTGCTGAGCCTGAGCAAACGTGGACTCCAACTCCCGTGCCTCCCGGATTGAAATTCTCCCTTTTTCGTTCAAGCGTGCCAAAGTCCTATCCAAAACCAGTGGAGACAGATGTTCTATCGCAGGAGACAAAGCCATTTGCACCATCTCCTGATCCAAATCTAGCGTCATGACTTGAGACAAAAAGGACCCAGGCTGAATCATGGTTCGACCCACCCCCGTATGATCCAGTACGGTGAACAACATTCGCAACTTGAGCAAGGAAGAAGCGGGAGCGGGGTAAAAAAGTGGGGAGTTAAAATTGCCTGAAGAGACACCTCCCGAAGACCAAACAACAGGCGAGGAGGTAGACAATAAAAACCACCCCCCAAAAAAGAGGATAAAAATCTTTCTAGGCATGATTATAATCCTACGCTATTACTCTAACCAGGAAGCCTTATTTTTTCAGGTGTCTTTGGGCCTATAAGGAGTAGTAGTTTAGTCCCATAAATAAATAGGTCCATCGGTCCCAATGCTTTTTGGATTCAAGAGACCGGTTCTTTTATGCTTAAAAAGTGTCTGGCCAAGAGCGCTGTCAATAGAAGGACTAAAAGCAGCGTAGAGAGAGCGTTCACCTCAGGGGTGATCCCAAACTTCATCATGGAGTATATCTTGATAGGGAGGGTGACATTCCCCACCCCCGAGACGAAAAAGCTGGTGACAAAATCCTCAAAAGACATGGTAAAAGCAAGCAAAGCTCCCGAAAGGATGGCAGGCCACGCCAGGGGAAGGGTCACCTTCCAAAATGCCTCCAGCTCTGTGGCCCCCAAATCCATGGCCGCATCTTCTAGGCTGTCATCCGTCAAAGAAGACAAACGCGCGCTCACGGAACCCATCACATAAGGCACGCAAAAAACAACATGCGCCAGAACTAAGCTCCAAAAACCTAAAGGAAAATTCACCCAAACAAAAAAACTTAAAAGTCCTACTCCCAACACAATCTCCGGCAGCATCAGCGGGATATTGAGGAAACTCTGGTACGCTCTTTTTCCTCGAAAGGAGGGGTGTCGAACCAAGGCATAGCTGGCCAATGTCCCCAGAAGCACCGCTAAAACACTGGAAATGACTCCCAGTTTCAGGCTTACCCAGAGAGCAGAGATAAGCTCGGTATTGGCCACCAGAGACCCATACCACTTTAATGTAAATCCCTTCCACACCACATTTCTTCGGGCATCATTAAATGAAAAGAGAACAACCACCATCAAAGGGAAATAGATGAAGGCATAAACCAAGAACGCATAGAGGCTTAAAAATCGCTTGGCCTTCATCTACTCTCTTCTGGATTGCCTAAACTTTGATAGAAAATTAAACCAAACAAAAGAAAAGATATGAGAATAGCCGACAAGCTCCCACCAAAGGGCCAGTCCTGAGCCATGAGAAACTGGCTCTGGATAAGGTTTCCTAAAAGATAGGTTTGAGGCCCCCCCAAAAATTCTGCGGTCAAAAAATCCCCCACACAGGGAATAAAGGTTAAAATAATTCCGGCGCAAACCCCCGGCAAGCTCAAAGGAAGGGTCACCTTGAAAAAAGTGGGAAGAATACCGGCCCCCAGATCCTTGGATGCCTCGATATAGCTCTTGGGTATTTTTTCTAAAGAAGCATACAGGGGAAGCACCATGAAAGGAAGATAAAAGAAAACAAGCCCCAAAATAACCGAAAAAGAAGTATTCAAGAACTGAATGGGTTCCGAAAGGATTCCCAATTTCAAGAAAAATGAGTTC
>JACQJM010000245.1 GCA_016205045.1 Elusimicrobiota bacterium
AGGTACAGGATACGCTCTTAATAAACTTATACCAGAATACATCGGACGAAATCAATTAGGTAAGATAACATCTGCTATTAGGTTTACGTTAAAATTAATTATGATTACCACTTTAATCACAGCAGCTATTATAATAGCATCATCCAACGTAATTTCGAATATTTTAAAAATACCACAATTTTTGGTTTTTCTATTACCTATAAGTTTATTTTTCTATGCTATTTTCAACCACCAGTCAAATATAATGCTAGGATTTCAAGATACTAAAAAATTAGCTATAACATCTACGATTGGAATTATGTTAAAAGTTTTAATTACTACCGTTTTGATTTTTTTCAACATTAAATTTTTAGGTTTACCGGGGGGGGTGGTGTCGGGCCCGTTGAGGAGAAAGATTGCGTCGCCAATCGGAGGAGAAGGGGTCAGTGTGACCGAGAAAACGATTGAGCCGTCGTTAATTTCAGGTGATACCGTGCCATTTATTTTTTGGTACGACCTTTCAAGTGGGACCGTCAGCGGAATGTCGTAGGGATTGACCAGAACAATGCCATTATCAAAGTCTCTGCGGTAGACATCGGTGATCCCTTGCTGCACATGGATATCGTCCAACCACACATCACCGATCGCCTGCCCAAGTTGAAATTGGTAGAAGGCGCTGCTGCTGGTTGCGCGAAAGACAAACTGATACCGTTTCCAGCTGGTGGTAATAGGAAATGTCAGACCTCCTGTGGCGCCGCCCATAACGAGCTTAATCCGCGGCTGCGATGCTTTGGCCCAGAAGGTGACGCTATACAGTCCACCACTCGTCGTTGGAAAACCTGGAGCGTTGAGACGGACTGACGAGTCGCCCGTACCGAGCTGGTTGATCTGGATATGGAGGGAGTAAGTGCCCTGCGCTGCAGTGGCAGAGTCGCGGCTGTTCACCGCCACCGCTCCGTCGGAAGCCAGCAAAGTCAGACCTTCAAAATCCATCTCGAAACCATTCGCCGGGACAAGCTCGGGGTTGGAATTAGTCCAAATCATCTGGTAGGCGTCGCCCGTTGGTAAGCCGAGCCAGCCCGCATCCCCAAAACTCGTCGAGGCCTGCCCAGTACTGAGATCAACGGCATATTCGTCATACCACCAGTTGTAGTAATCGTAGAGATCCGCTTGTATTCCGCCGTCTTCAAATGCGGCAAATCCATTCCCTAACGTGGCGCTTCCCAAGCCAAAGCGCATCTTGCGGCGGTCGGATGGCGAATACGGTGTGATCACGTTGGCAGCAGTGAAGATAAAATTGTACTGAGGAGAACGGAAGTTTTTATCATTGAAAAAATACCCGCCGGGGTAGGAGTACATGGCGTTGTTCCACCCACCAGAACCCGGCTGGTAGGGGTAGTTTTCAATCATTTGACCATTGAGAATCGAATAGGTCCAGGTCGGCTGGGAGCCGGCATTGGCAACGATCGGATAGTTTGGGTCGTTAATGAGGGAACGGAGTCTCGTTGTTAAAGCGAGAAACCCCTCTTTCCAGCCCTGCAGGAATGAAGCATTATCAGGATACCCGGCGCGTGTATAATCGTAATAGTTAGGATCATAACCATAATCGGGCTGACTACTAAAAGCGTCTAAGAAAATGCCATCGAAAATTTTTGTCCCGTCCGGAGCAGTTGGGAGGTAGATGTCGTTGTAGAAAAGGGTAGCCATGTCTTCGGCCAGATCGTACCGACCCGAGCCGTCACGATGCGCGAGGTTGACGTTCTGTAGGGTGGTGGTCTCCGCGCGCTGGCCGTCGGATTTCCAGAGAAACCCGTTTCCGCTGCCGTCACAGTTTTCAAATGGTTCGCTATCGCCGTCATACGCTTCGACAGTTTCCCAGTAACGCCGGTAGAAGACGGTCGGTCCGTATACGGGGGTACACCAGATGAGACTGCCTAAAGTGTATCCGAAGATCTTGATGTCTGGGTTTCTTGCCCGGAGCGCAACAGCAATGTCTTTTCTTGAATTAGCGAGTGGATCGACATTCAAAATGACCAGCTGACGCTTGGCATAAGCCTCGACTACCGAATCAACGAGTGGATATCCTGGCTGGGTGATATCAACGAATGGCCGGCCGTCGCTACGTGTACCCCCGTAGAGAGCCAGGTGGGGGAACGGTATGCCGCCGGAAACCGGATCTGCCGCCCTGACCTGACCAGGAATGACGAAAATCAAAAACACAAAAAGTCTAATCCTTATCATCGTACCCTCAGATTTTTTGGCTTAGCTGGAGGTGCACTGTCAACCGTGATGATGCTCACGCTGGGTGGGTCCAAAGTGTCTTTGCTGAAAGTTACGGTGTAACGCTTGCTACCCGAGTCGATGATCGTCCCGAACGTTGTGCCGGTTTCGGTTTTGCTCATAGGGGGCATCCCCGCATTGGAATCAGTCGTAGGTTTGAGGACGTTTAAGAAGTAATTTTTGGCACTGCCTGTGCTGGGCTCGACTTGAAGCCGCCACCTGCCGTAACCGCCTGCGAATATCTCGGTTGGAAAGTCCGCTCTTTCGGGGGGCCAGTTCAGGGAGCGATGGTTGGGGATCACCCCCTCGCTATAATCTTTGACCCAAAAATCCTTTATATGGCGGTGGTAGTGGTTGGCGTTGTAATTGTTGCTGTCGGGTTCGTAGATATCTCCATGGGGGGTGGAAGCGGGGTCCCGGCCTCCCACCTTCCGGTACCGGAACTGGGTGGGGAATAAGGTTTTGACCAGGAGGGCGGCATAGCCCTTGTGCAGTTCGTAGCCGGTCTGGTTGAGATCTGAAGGCTCCGTGTCGTCCACCACGAGCCTGGCTTCGCTGGTCCCTGTATGAACCGATTCGCCGGGGTCGATGGTTTGAACGGTTCCCCCCACCTCCAGGCGGTTGAGGGCGTGCAGGAGCCACACCTTTTCAAAACTGGGATCTGTGCTCTCTATGGTATCCGCCACTAGAAGCAGGTCGGGGTCCTTAAGATAAACAAACTTGCGGTAGACTTTATTCACTTTGGGGGAGTTGCCGGGAGTGGTGAAGCGGGGGTTGTTGTAGGCGTTTGTGATGTCCGCCACCCAGGAGACGGAGGCGTTGTCCTCCGAAAAATGGGCGACGCTACCGGTCTCCAAGGCGTCCCGGTACCTATAGAAATAGTCGGCGTCTGAAAGAGTGGTATAGGGGTGGAAGTCTCTCTGGCCTCCATCGTTGGGAGGGCACACCAGGCCGCTGTTGTCCCAGGCGATTAATTTGGAAGAGTCTCCGAAAACCCCGTTTCCATTGGCATCGCAGCCCTTGGCCCCGTAGTTGGTGAAAATCTCAAAGGGGTTTCCTATGAGCAGGTTGTTGGCGCTGACGGTCCTGTGGTACCATCCCATACGGTGGCCGGCGGTGAAGTCGAATATGCCCGCTTTGGGTGCCAGATCCCTGCGTTTAAAAATGACAAAGGATCCCTGATCTCTGTGGACATGCCCTCCCGTCTTGGGCCCCGCCCGGAATCCTATCCATGTGGCGTCGGGAGAGTCCCAGTCGGACCGGACATAGACGGTGCCCAGGCTGGAGTCAAAATAGGAGCGGGGAGTGGGTTTTGTGAGGGATCCGGGAGGAGGGGAGTAGAAAAGTAGATCGGAGTAACCCCCATAAGTGAGGGATTCGAATTCGGGTTGACGGAAGACCCAGTTCCAGGAATCCGCTTCTTGAGCCATGGGAAACCGGCGGGAGATCATGAGACCGGTGGCCCTTACGAACCAGTAATTGGCATTCCAGTGTCCGACATCGCCCCAGATGGGGGATTTGTACCGGGGAATTACGTAGTTTCCACGCGCGGCGGTTCCCGGATAAACAGAGTAGGCGTCAAAGAGAAGGTGTTTCCTGTACCAGGGATGGCTTAAGAATAAGTTCTCGCCGGAAGCATAGTACACAAGATTCGCGGTCAGGGTGAGGCCGTACCCAGTCGGTTCTGTTCCATAGCCATTGCCCTCCTGCGTGGCGCCTCCCATCCCTGAGATATCCAGCACCCTCAGGACTTGATTCCAATGCTCCCTAAACCAGCCCAGCTCCTGTAGGGCCTGGAGGTTCTCCCCTAGCGTCGCGTAGGCTACTGCCGCCAATCCATACAGGACACCAACCCCATCGTTGGCGGTGAAGAATTTTCCGCTGCGGTTGTAGAAGTAGTTCCAGGAAGCCTCCTGATTCATCCAGTCCATTAAATCCTGCTTTTGGGTACCGTTGAGCCCGGCGTAACCCCAGTCGTAGACCAAAGCCGCCTCCGCCAAGAGTCGCCCCCCAACATAGGAAGCCGCGTGTTCGTCGTTGTTGTATATGTCCATCAGGGTGTTGAACCCGCCGGAGCGGTCTACACCATTTTTGTAAATCGCGGAACGTATGATGCCCCATCCTCGGTCAAGATAGATTTGTTGTTGAGTCAGAACATAGGCCAACATATTGGAGTACACTATGGGTTCCCCTACAGGGGGGCCGGGGTCGGTGGTGGTGGGATTGGTTTGAATCCAGGTGTAGAATTGTGTCCAGATGGGTGCGTTTGCGTTTTTAAGCGCGGTGAGTTGGCTGAGAAGGTCTGAATTCAGGTGCAACCGGGGATGGGGGTTAAGTCCAACGGTCACCGTGAGGGTGTCCTCGGTGTATTCCGCGGTGGTGGAGTTGGTGACTCGTAGTTTCAGCTGATAGGTTCCGGCCACATCCGGATTGAAAGAAATCAACGCCGATGTGCCCAAGGTCTGCCCGGAGGAGAGTCCAGACCCCGGGGCGGGCTGGTCCAGCGTCCAAACATAATTGAGTCCGGAGGTGCCTCCTCCCGGCAAGGAGGAGCCGCTGCCATCCAGGGGGATGGGGTTGTTTCCCCACTGCTGCTGCGTCAGAAATATGTCGTTGCCTGCGCGGGCCTGGGGCGTGGTGTCGCTGTAGATGAGTTCTAAGCTGGGCCGTTTGGTAGGATCAGAATATTCACGGCTGTAAAACTTGTCATTGGGACTGCTCCAGTCGAGGGAGGAGAATGTGATGTTGGCGGTGCTGGTTCCTGAGGAGCGGAGGGTGTCCAGGAGCCCTTTTAGGTTAAATGCGTAGGCTCCCGTGCTGGCGATTATCACGGGATCGGATTTAAAGGGCAGGACATTGTAGTCCATGTATAAATCCAGGCCCGGCTGGCTCCAGGGCTGTCCATTGGCGTACTGCTCCCAAGTGGCCTCCATCTCCACGAAGTTTCTGGCGAGGTCATAGGTGTTGTAGCTTGTTTTTCCATCCGGGAAGCCATTGTAGTGAAAGTAACAGGTGAGGCGGAGCGTGGCCGAGAGGATGGTGACATCGGAGGGGAGGTTGCTGAAATCAAAACGGAGGAGGGGAATTCCTCCTGAACCGAACTGGAGCTCAGTCATCCCACCATAATTTGTGGTGGTGCCGTAATTGGCTATCTTGGTGTCCGCCACAGGGGAAAGATTTAGAGTGGAGGTGGTTGCTCCTCCCGAGATAGCTGCCCCCAACGCCAACAGAGCGATCAGGAGAGGTATGTTTGAAAGTGTGTGTCTGGAATTGGGATTCATTTCCTCAGGTGTACCAATGCGTGCCCGCGTACCTCTATATATAGCAGAGAAAAGAGGATTGCAACAGAGGGAATAAAGTGTCCGTAAGGTGTTTTGTGGGTAACCTAATTAGATAGGAATTTGAGGCCTTCGTTGCGGTGGGTGACGATGTACGTATTTGCCTCCGGCCCCAGTTTAAACCTAAGTTTTTCTAAACAAACCTTAACCTTATTGGGAGCTTTGTAGAGTGTTTCGGAGACTTGAGCTCCCCAAATTTTTTCCAGAAGATTTTTCCAAGAAACGATCTTGGGACTTTCCTGCATCAAAAGGGCCAATAAATTAAATTCTTGGGGAGTGAGCGCTTGGGCGGGAACTCCCTTGACGGTCACTTGATGCACTTGAGGATCCAAAGTCACGTGGCCGATGCTCAATTTACAAGCAGGAAGAGAAGGCGTTAGAGTTTCTAAAAGGCCTTTGACACAAAAGACCAATGCTTCTTCGGAGCAACTTTTGAGAACATAGGCATCCGCTCCCGTTCTTTTGACAGTGAGTTGTTGCCCTTCCTTATCGTCCCCCGTGAAAATAACGATGGGCACTCCCGAGGTAGAGCCATTTTCCTTGAGTGTTTTGCAAATCTCCAAACCAGAAATGTCGGGGAGGCCCAGATCTAAGACGATGGCGGAAGGAAGCGAGCGGCTGATTTCTTTAAGGGCCGCTTCACCCGAGTTGGCGGTAGTGACTTCGTAACCGGCAGTGGAGAACCACGCCTGGCACAGCTCCAACATGCCCGGATCGTCATCCACCAGTAAAATTCTGTTATTTTTCTTGGCAAAAGTAGAAGCCATGGGGTGTCCTACTGAATTATAGGTCTCCTTTCTAAAGTTTTCAAGGGCCGATGTCATGGGATAAGATTGAGTCCCTCACTGCGGTGGGTGATGAGGCAAAAGTCCGAAATGGGGCCTAGTTTGCGTCTGAGTTTTTCCACACATATTTTTATGCGGGGTGGGGCTTTGTAAAGCATGTTGGGAACAGACAGCCCCCACACTTTTTCCAGCAGAGATTGCCATGATACGACCCTGGGGCTTTCCTGCATGAGCAGGCCAAGCAGATTGAATTCTTGAGAAGTGAGCGTGGGAATAGATTTTTTCTTAACGGTAACCTCACGCTGTTTGGGATAGAGGGTGATAGGACCTACGCTCAATTTCTGTTTGGGAAGAGCAATGCGGGTTTCTAGAAGTCCTTTTATGCAGTAGAGGAGAGCCTCTTGAGAACAATCCTTCAGCATATAGGCGTCTGCCCCCATTTCGTCGGCGACCATTTGTTGTCCTTCTTTGTGGTGTTTGGTAAACATGACGATGGAAACGCCGGATGTGGTAGCGTTTTCCTTAATGGCCTTGCACACCTCCAGTCCCGACATATCAGGCAATCGAATATCCAGGATCATGGCGGAGGGAGGGCACTTAGTCACTTCTTCTAGAGCATCTTCTCCGGTGGTAGCGATGGAGACGGGGTAGCCTGCCGCGGAGAGCCGGTCCCCATACAAATCAAGAATGGCGAGATCGTCATCCACGAGAAGAATTTGATGTCGCTGGGTTGGCGCGGAGATAGTCATGAGAGGTTAGTATAGGTTCCTTTCCTTGGATTGGCAAGGTTCTGAGCCATTTCCAAGCGATTTCACCAGTTTTGTAAATAGTCAGGCAGGTTGCCCCCGACCTCATCGATTCCTCTCTCGGTGTCATAGTCATGGGTGATAACGTAGCCGCGAGAAATTCCCGTAGGGATAATCCCAGTTCTTTGAAAGGCTAGACGGTATCCGCCCCTATCGGCTCTAGTGACATAAGGCCTGAAAGAGCGAAGACGGGGAGGCTGAAAACTTAATCGGTTGAAGTCGGCCGTATAGTACCCATGTTGGAGAGCGAACATCTCCTGGAATGGCTTGAGCGAGGAGAGGTAATGCAACACCTCCACGTTGCGCACTTTTTCTATGACCCTTGCATATTGAGGAAGCGCTGCGGTAGTCAATAGCGCAATGATGACTACCACCACCATGAGTTCTATCAATGTAAATCCGTGATCTTTGTTAAATTTTTCTTTCTTTGTGCCCATTAATTTCATGGTGATCTCCTTTCTATTCCAATGATATTGTTATACCAGGGGAATGAGTAAAAGTTAAGAGAAGTAAAGTATCCAAAAGGTATTGAGAATCCATTTCGAAGCGCCCAGTCATTTAACGACTAGCAAAGGAGTATTTTTTAAGTCTCCCAAATCGGTCCGGGTTTGAATGATGTATAACCCGGACTCAAGCCCCAGGGAACCATTCATTTCCTGGAGCGTGATGACGAGCGGACCGGCCCCATTTCTTTGAGCTTCGAGGCGTTTGGCCCCGTTGAGGCGGATCACTTTAGCTTCTCGAACATCTTCACTGAATAAAAGCGATTGGTTAAATCCAGAGCTGGGACTGACCAGGAGAGCTCTGGATTTTCCTTGAGCTTCGGCTACATCGTTGGCCGTGACGACGCCCTGTGGGGCTAGGCTGTTGGCTTTTACTAATGAGACTGGAGAACTCTTCTTGTTCTCACGAGTTATATTGACTATGTTGGATAATCCCACAAGACCTGACGTGTTGTAAGCCTTGACCTGTAGACGAGCGGTAGAGGTATGCATGGGATAGTTGAAGGTGACGGAAAAAGAAGGCTGCGGTGGGTTTAATACTTGAGTGGCGGCCAGGGCTTCATTGGCCCAGAGTTCCACCTTTTCGATGGCGGTATCATCTGATCCTGTGGCGGATATTTCTATGGAAGATTCGACCGTAGATCCATCTTTAGGAGAAGAGAGAGTTACACTGGGCGCATTGTTGTTGACAATGACTGTGACAGATGAAGTGGCGGTGTTCTCTGTCGCATCCCGGGCCACCGCAGATAAGGAGTGAGCTCCATTGGATGTGTTGACAGTATTCCACTCCATCTTGTAAGGGGGGTAAGATATTTCGGATCCCAGATTTTGCCCATCCAGTTTGAACTGGACTCCTTGCACTCCGACATTATCGGAGGCGTTTGCTGATATGATGATAGTTCTTGATATTGCTGATTGATCAGCTGGGGCTAGTAGGGTAATGATAGGTGGGGCGGAGTCTCGAAGTAGGGATTTGGGTATTTCATATTTGTGCAGGAACTGTCCACCCAGGAGGAGGAAATTATTTGTGGCTGCTAATCCTAAGCCAGTTGCCCCAGTTGTCCAATCGAATGCGGTCCAGTCGGTAGGCTTTCCGCTTGCTGCATCTAAAGCTGCGTAACCACCTAAATTATGGAATCCACCTATAGCATATACTAGGGATCCCTGTGCAACTAAATTAGCTACAAAACCATCGGCGCTGGGATTCCAGTCGGTGGCAGTTCCAGTCTCCGCATCCAAAGCTGCGATACAACTCCTAGGCTTACCCCCAATGGATGTGAATTGGCCACCTACATAGATAAATGGGCCTTTTGCGTCCAGCGCATAAACCAACCCTGCAGAGGGATTGGGATCCCATGTGGTAACCATTCCAGTGGTAGCATCGACGGCTCCAATTCCATTACGCGGTTTTCCGTTGATACTTGTGAAAAATCCTCCCACATAAACGGTCGATCCCTGAACCGAAAGAGTGTTGACCTCTCCACCACCACCCCATTTTCCACCCGTACTTGGTGCCCAATCGGAAGCATTTCCGGTCGTCGCATCTAGGGCAGCCAAACCATAACGTGTCTTCCCACTAATTCTAGAAAATAGTCCTCCCACATAAACGGTCGATCCCATTATCTTAAAATCCGACACAATGGCGTTTGGATCGGGATTCCAATCGAGAACTTTTCCGGTGAGTGTATCTATGGCCGCAAGACTGTGGCGAGGTTGGCCGTTAACTGCACTAAAAATTCCAGTAATATAGAGCACCGAAGAACTGACAGCTAAGCTGTTCACGACTGAATCAGGTCGAGGGTTGAAATCAGTTAGTTTCCCTGTTGTTTGATCTATGGCAGCGATATTTTTTCTCGCCACACCATCACGGCCCCCAAAACGGCCTCCTATATATAGTGTGGAACCGCTGAGGGCTAAGGCTCGAACAGCAGTGTCCCAGAAATTGCCGAATACCTTGGGATCCCAATTTGTTACATTTCCAGTTTTTGTATCTAAAGCTGCGACAAGGCAGTGCGATAAGCCGTTCATCCTAGAAAAATACCCGCCTGTATATAAGATAGACCCGTCTAGTTTTAATGTGAGAACAGCCAAGTCGGGATCTGGATTCCAATCTGTAGGATTTCCAGCAGCTGTGTCGAGAGCAGCCAAATAATGCCGAGGTTGACCATTAATACTTCTAAAATAGCCACCAATGTAAACTGTTGTTTGACTGGCTTCTATAGTTTGGACCAAATTATCTGCGGAAGGATTCCACTGGGTTGGACTTCCCGTGACTTTGTCTAAGGCAGCTAGCCGGTTATGCGGTTGACCACCTACGGTGGCGAAATTACCTCCTATATAAATGACCGAATTGCTCACTGCCAGCGTCTGAACAAAACCGTTAGCATCGGGGTCCCAATCCGTAGCGGTTCCCAAGGATGTGTCTAAGGCGGCAATATTGTGGCGAGTTTTTCCACCTATACTTTGAAAATTTCCACCCAGGTAAATAGTTTGGCCATCCACCGCCAAGGTATACACTTTGGCCGAAATGTCTGTGTTTGGATGCCATTGGGTAGCATTTCCTCTTTCGGAGTCTACAGCAGCAACATGGAGACGTGATTGCCCTCCTATATGATTGAAATCTCCTCCCACATAAATGGCGGTGGGTGTCGCCGCGAGGGTTTGAATAATTCCATCAGGATTAGGGTTCCAGACGGGGTCAACCGTGCCGTCCGATAAAATGTGGGCCAGGTGATTCCTTTTTAATTCCCCCACCCTAATGAATTCACCTCCTATATACCACCCTCCAGAAGTATCGGAAGCGACCGCGTGTACTTTCCCGTAGACTTTTGGAAATTCGGCAACTGGCTTTCCTGTATGGATGTCAACTGGTACTCCGTGCCCTATGTAAGGGCTAATTTTATCGAATTCCCCAACCATATACGCAATATCGTTTTCAAGGGCGATGCGATAAATACGACCGTCAGTTGCCCAGCTATCTTTTTCTGATAGGTTGAGTTGGCCGGCACTTAATCTCACTTGATGACAAAGAATAGTGATCACCAAACCCAACACAATGACGATCTTTTCGTTTTTCATAGTACCACTACTTTAACAGAGCATCCCAAGATTATCTAGTTAAGTAAAGTATCCCAAAAGTATTCAGGTTATTAGGCGCGGAAGAACATCCTAGGGAAAAATGTTAAACTAGCTATCTGAAAGGTTCCCCTCACCCTGCCCTCGGAGCAGCGCCTCCGGTGCCCCAGGTGCCGTGAGCTCCCCTCGTGCCCCTGGCACTTCAGGGTCCCGCAGCTCTGCCTGCGGGGCTGCGAGCGGCCTCCCACACTAGGGGCGAGGGAAAAAAATACATATGGAAATCGGAATCGTGGGACTGCCCAATGTGGGCAAATCCACTCTCTTTAACGCGCTGACCTCGGGTCACGCCGCTTCTTCTAATTATCCTTTCACCACTATTGAGCCCAATGTGGGGATTGTTCTGGTGCCCGATCCCCGGCTCACACGACTGACCGAGATTTTCAAACCCGCTAAGGTGACTCCCGCCGCGGTGCGATTTGTGGATATCGCCGGTCTGGTGAAGGGAGCCAGCCAAGGGGAGGGACTGGGCAATCAGTTTCTGTCTCACATACGAGAGGTGGATGCCATCATCAACCTTGTTCGTCTTTTCAAGGACCCGGATGTGGTGCACACCATGGGATCCGTGGATCCTCAGCGCGATGTGGAGGTGATTGAAACGGAACTGATACTTGCGGACCTTGCTTCGATGGAAAAGCAGGTCGAGAGAGTTGAAGGAAAAGCCAAGGCCGGAGACAAAGCTTCTCGCGAGGCTCTGGAAGCGATGTCTAAGATCAAAAAAGGTCTTGAAGAGGGAAAACCCGCGCGAAGCCTGGGACTTTCTAAGGAAATTTTAAAAACGTACTCCCTTCTCACTTCAAAGCCCGAACTTTTCGTAGGCAACACCAATGAGAATCCCGATCCCAAGGATATTCAGGCTTTAGAGAATTTGGCTCGTGAGCGAGGGGCGGGATATTTAAACTTGTGCGGAAAACTGGAGGCGGAAATTCTCCAGCTTCCTCCCGAAGAGAGGCCCGCTTTCATGGCCGAACTTGGCATGAAACAGACCGGGCTGGAGCGGGCGATTGTAGAAGCGTATAAACTTCTCAATCTCATCAGCTTTCTCACGGCCGGTCCCAAGGAAGTGCGAGCCTGGACCATTGTGCGGGGCTGGAAAGCCCCGCAGGCCGCGGGGGTGATCCACACCGATTTTGAGAAGGGGTTTATCCGGGCGGAAGTCTATTCCTTCTCCGACATAGATCGGTTGGCCTCCGAGCTCGCCGTGCGGGAGAAGGGCCTTATGCGTTCCGAGGGCAAAGAGTACGTCATGAAGGACGGCGATGTCTGCAATTTTAAATTCAATGTCTAACATAAATTCGCAATCCGCAATTCGCCCTGGCCGCGACCGCGGCACGCGGGCAGGCAATCCGCAATC
>JACQJM010000246.1 GCA_016205045.1 Elusimicrobiota bacterium
CCCTGCGGTCCGGAACCCCTCGGAATCTGGCCGAGCTTATAAAACTGGGTGAGGTCGTACAATCATGTCTTATTTCTCTAAAATAAAGTGAATAAAATGTATTATTCAGATGAGGGCCAATGGACCTATATGAACATAGGTCTATTTCCCATTTTATTTTGGGCCCAAAGACCCTCATTAAAAAGCATGAATTTAATTACAATAGGCCTACGTCTAGCTCCGGTGTTACCGGAGCCGTGACGATATCCCACCTCCTAAAGAAGCCCGGCACTCACCAGCCGGGCTTCGTTTTTATGCTTAAAATCCTATTGGTTTTAATCTTGTTACTGATCACATTGCGGTTGTTTCTCATCCGCTTTGAAAAAATTAATCTCTACCACCCCGAGAGGCAGATATTCGCCACCCCCATTCATCTGAAGATGCCTTTTGAGGAGGTCATTTTGAAAACAACAGATGGGATATCCCTCAATGGTTGGTATATTCCTGCCTCCTCCCCCACAAACTTGGGAAGAGTGACCCTGCTCTATTGTCATGGGAACGCGGGCAATATAAGCCACCGCTTAGAACACATCCTTTTTTTTCATCAACTAGGCCTGAATACCTTGATCTTTGATTATCGAGGTTACGGGAAAAGTGAAGGAGCTCCTTCCGAAAAAGGGACATATCAAGATGCCTGGAACGCCTACCGTTACTTGCTAGAACATAAAAAGGTCGAACCCTCCAACGTGGTGATCTACGGCGAATCTTTGGGAGCAGCGATTGCCATTGATCTGGCTTCTCAAATCAATACAGGCGCTTTGATTACTTTAGGAGCTTTTACTTCCACGATTGGCATTGGCCAGGATCTTTATCCCCATTTGCCCGTGAAATGGATGGTGCGATACCGCTACGACTCCATCGAAAAAGTATCCCGGGTCAAAATTCCTTATTTACTCATGCACAACCAGCAGGACGATATTATCCCTCTAGCTCACGGAATCAAACTGTTCCAGACTACCCAAGCACCCAAAGAAATGTTTATTCTCCCAGGGAATCACCATGATGGATTTGATAAAAAGCTCTCTGACGTTGAATCCCGCATTAAAGCTTTCCTTAAAAAATATATAATCAGATGACATGACCCTCTCACTAAAGACGAGATTTCTAATGGCAACTCTTCTCGTCACCTTCTTCATCTTCCTTTACGCCGTCTCAACTCTAAAGAGCCAAATTGTCACCAGCAATCTTCTGCGAGAAACTCTATCTAAAAATCTTTCCACCATGCGCTTAGCCTCCGAGATCAAACATGATTTCGTTTTGCATGACGATCTGGTTTTTCGGTTTCTGGCCACAGGAGATGATACCTTGCTGGATGAAAGCAGCAGGAGTCGGGAAAAAATCAAAATCACCATGTCTAAACTTAAGATGGCCTCGGAAAGCCCCACGGTCAGGGAATTGCTCTCTGAATTAGAAAGCGAGAGCGCAGGCTATTTTAAGGACATGCAGAAACTCTTAGCCACCGCTCCTAGAGGCGTGGTGCCGGATGACAAAGTATCTATTTTAAAAGCCATCAGCTGGGCTAAACAAATCCCCAATCAACAAAAAGCCCTAGAAGTTATTTCTGCCAAAGGAAAAACAAAGTTGAATTATATCTACTCCCTTTGTGATAAATTGGTCGATCTAAACAGGGTGCGCATGGAAGATGTGCAAAAACAGATCCAAGCAGCCGTGGATCAAAGCCAGTGGAGCATCCAGTGGGGAGGCCTCTCTATTTTTGTTGGAATTGCCCTGATCGGACTTTTACTGGCCCTATCCATTTTAACTCCCTTAAAAGAACTTCAATCGGGCATTCGGAGAATCATGGGAGGAGATCTTAATTTTGAAATTATTCCCCACAGCGCGGATGAAATAGGCCGGATTACCCAAGCCTTTAATGCCATGACCAGAAACCTCAAGGAAAAGCAGGCACAATTGCTTCGAGAAACAATAACGGATGAGCTAACGGGACTCTATAACTTCCGCTACTTTCAAGAAGAGTTAAAAAATGAGACCGAAAGAGCCCGACGCTATGAAAGACACCTCTCCGTTTTGCTCATTGATATCGATCACTTTAAGCACTACAACGACACTCATGGCCATGAGATGGGAAACGTGGTCCTGAAAACAACTGCTCAGGCCCTGAGAGAAACATTAAGACCTTCTGACTTTTTGGCGAGGTACGGAGGAGAAGAGTTCGTGGCATTTTTGACAGACACGGACAAAACTCAAGGACAGAGAGTAGCCGAAAGAGTCCGTGAAGCCATCGATGCTTGCCAATTTCCAGGGGAGGAGAAACAGCCGGGAGGAAAACTCACCATCTCTCTGGGGGGAGCCACTTTCCCCGAGAACACCAAAGTGGCCAAGGATTTAGTTGAAAAGGCAGATAAAGCACTCTACGAAGCTAAACATCGAGGACGAAATCGAGTGGTATGGATCTCTTAGAATCTGACTCCCAAGCCAAACTCATAAACACTGTCGGCGTGCACCAGATTATAGCCTCCGTGCATATAGAGGAGGGGAAGCGGACTAAAATCCACGCCCACGGTAAATCGCGGTTCTGTCGTGGTCTCCTTCAATCCCACCAACGTTGAATTGACAGACTGTTTCACTTTGACATGGGTCACATCCACGCCTACGCCCACATAAGGACTTATAATTTCGATGGGTAAATTTAGAGAAGCCGCTAGATTTCCAGAGATATGGGTCACCGAGAAGAAATCATGGGTTAAAGAATCCACAAAACTGGAAATGGCAATTTTAGGTGTCATCGGCACCGCATTGGCAAACACTTTTGCGCGAAGACCCCCCCCTATTAATGTCAGTCCACCCGCTCCCATCCCACGAACCATCACATCCAACCCTGTCAGAGGAAGCGCCGTTTCCACCTGGACCCAGGGCAATCCAAACCCCTTAACTCCAGCCAGCTTCAGTATTTCGTTATCTTTATTGGGCTTGGATTGAGCCGCCCCATGCACTCCCACATCAAATCCGGGAAAGCTCAGCGTCTTTCCTGAATGGAAAGTTCCCGCTCCCAAAATTCCCCCCAAATCTTTGGCGAAGGGTTTGAGGTAGGCGGACTGAACTAACTGTTTAAAATTGTCATACGTCCCGGCATAAGCTATCGAACCACTGGAGCAAACCAGTAAAACCAGTAATATCTTTATTGTTCTCATGGGATCACCTCCATTCTAGTGAGTCTCGCGTAAAATGATAAAAGCATTTAAATATTCTCTTTGCAACGATTTTAGTGTGTGCCGAAAATTTCAGGGCATGGGACCGTGTCTGTAATAGGGTCAGACCTGGGCCTGTCCCGGGCGGCCACTGCGAAAACCGTCCTCGCCATCTGCGGCGGGACTGCGTCTCTCGGGCCGGCCAAATGTCAACTGCGGCCCTGCGAGACGCTTTTCTCCGGGCCATCCCGGGCCACCCCGCCTGACCCTGAA
>JACQJM010000247.1 GCA_016205045.1 Elusimicrobiota bacterium
AGAAGAGGTGTTTGGCTGAAGTTTTAGATCTCAAGTAATGGAATCGAAAACTGGCTCCCAACAGAAGCAGCCCTAGAGAAATGGCTCCGTAAAGATATAGAGACTTTGTGTCCTCCATCCAGAAGGGGATCAGACTGGCCAGAAGAAGCATCACAGATAGAAAGAGGGCTTGAAAAGAGGTTTTGGTCCCAGACACATCCGAGGTGGGAACCATTCGGATTCCGGCGTGGTCGTAATCTTCGCGATATATCCAAGTGAGGGCC
Source organism: Elusimicrobiota bacterium (assembly GCA_016205045.1). GTDB lineage: Bacteria > Elusimicrobiota > Elusimicrobia > JACQJN01 > JACQJN01 > JACQJM01. The sequence goes on from JACQJM010000247.1 coordinate 264, forward strand.
AGGAGGTGCGGGAATTGCCACAAAAATAGGATCAAGAATAAGACCAAGGCTTCCCAGCCTAAAGATCCATGGGCCGCTGTCCAACCTATGACGGGAGGGAGAGCCCCGCTCACCGCTCCAGGAACGGTACAGAAAGCCGTCTTGGTTTTTAATGGGGTGTAAATCAGAAGATAAATCGTAAGGCTTAAGGCGGCCAAACACCCCGCATAGGGAGTGGTGATCGATGCTAGATGGATGAGGCCCGCCGCCGAAAGCATCAACCCAAAAAGAAAGACTTCTTCTTGACGCAGCCTTCCTGCCGGGAGGGGGCGATGGCGAGTACGGTTCATGAGAGTGTCCAGATCAGCTTCCAGAAGCATGTTCAAAGTTCCCGCTCCTGCCGCCACAAAGCCGGTTCCCAGCAAGGTGTGGAGCAAAAGAATCCAATTCGTGGGAGACCCGCGCGTTCCCAAAAGAAAACCTGCCAAGGTGGTTACCACCACGGCCAAGGTGATTCCGGGCTTGGTGAGCGCGATATAATTTTTGATTTTTGATTTTTGATTTTGGATTGCTTTAGTAATTCTTTCCCAGTTCGGAATTGGAGGAGTGAGAAGCGATCCTTCAGATGTTGTTTTCATAGGTTAGGGCGGGGTTGATGGGATAAGAGGGTTCGCTGTTTTTTTGCGCTGAGATAAATTTTCCCGCCGATCAGGCCGATCAGAAGAAATGGGAGCGCGAGTAGAATGATGATTCCCCAATAGAACCCTTTCTTAAGTTGAGAGTCCGCTCCTCCAAAACAAACGACGCAGGCTTGGGCAAGATGAGAGTTGATAAGATGATATGTTGATAAGGTGATAAGTAAAATCCAAAACCCTACCCACTTACCAATCCACTTGGCTTCTCGTTTCATGTCTATCAACTATTTCTAATTACAGACCAAGACGATGGGTGCCCAGGTCGGGAAGAAGGATAAATAAAAGGACCAGGATCAGCAGCAGAGCAGTGTATAGGGTCACTTGGATGATTTTTTTCTCGAATTTGAAATGCATGAAGAATAAAGTGATCAGGGTCGCTTTAAGACCTGCGATAAAAACGGCCGCCATGACCGCAGCCGTCCTTTCCAAGTGAAGATAGGCGATGCCCACGGTCAACCCGGTGAGAAGAGTCAAACAACCAAAAACGACTAAATAAATTCCTACCATGGAGTGCGATTCTTTTATGTCTTTCATTTTCGGTTCCAATCTGCCATCTGCCATCATAATAGATATAGACTTGGGAATAAAATCACCCACACCAAATCTACGAAGTGCCAGTAAAGCCCGGCGTATTCTACTCGCTCATGGTGATTGCTGGAATATTTGCCGCGCAGGGCATTAACCAGAATATAGAGATTAAAAACGATTCCACCCACCACATGTAAAGCATGAAGCCCGGTGAGCGTGTAATAAAAAGAGCCGAAAAGGCCGCTGGAGAGAGTGATTCCTTCTGCCCATTTATGGTGGTATTCATACGCCTTGACTCCCAAGAACACAAAGCCCAGAAGAACGGTGAGCAGAAGGTATCTTGACAATCCCTTTTGATTGTTTTTTTGAACAGAATCTAGAGCCAGCACCATGGTGACCGAGCTCAAAATGAGCACAAAAGTATTTAAGGTGGCCAAAGGAACTCCCAGCATCTCGCGGGCCGGGATCTCAAAAAGAGGGCTACCCGTGCGCAAGATAACATACGAGCTGATGAAGGCTCCAAAGAGCATCACCTCGGAGGCTAAAAACATCCAAATCCCTAGCTTGCCGCTAGGAATTCCTGTGGCGGACACTTCTTGAGCGTGTGCGTTGTTCATAAATTAAGAGCGAAGATCGAAGCATGAAGAGCGAAAACAGAGGAAATTTATTTTTTCGTGCTTCGCTCTTTGAGCTTGTGTTTTCATTTTATATTACGTTTTGTGGATAAAAGTCTGTTTTATGCCCGGGAACACTGTACTCATAAGGCCCACGGTAAACGGTGGGCGCTTTCTCAAAATTTTTGTGGGGAAGGGGAGGAGAGGGACAGGCCCACTCCAGAGTGGTAGCCTCCCAATGATTTTCATTGGCCCTTTTGCCTTTAAACATGCTGTAAAAGAAATTGATGATAAAGGGAATTTGAGCCAAGAACAATCCCCAGGCACAATAAGTCATAAAAACATTGGAGGGTTGAACGACCAAATTATGTAGTTGGGCCGTGGGATCATAGAGCCTTCTCTGAGCACCGGCCATGCCCTGGATGAACATGGGAAAGAATATCCCATTCATCATCAGAATCGTGAACCAGAAGTGGACCTTGGACCAAAAAGGGTTCATCACCCGGCCAAACATTTTAGGGAACCAGTAATAGATGCCTCCAAATAGGGCGATAATGGAACCCGTCACCACCACATAGTGAAAGTGACCTATGACGTAGTAGGTGTCATGGAGATAAATATCCGTGGGGGTGAATCCCAGGGGCAATCCGGTCAAACCTCCGATGCCGAAGAGAGGCAGGAAGGCGAGCGCGAAATGCATGGGAGGGGTGAATCGGATAGACCCTCCTTTGAGACTCAGCAGAAGACAGGTCAGAATCGCTACGGAAGGAATGGATATGATCATGGTGGTGGTCATGAAAAAATAGCTCAAGCTGGTTCTCATCCCGCTCAGAAACATGTGGTGGGCCCACACCAAAAAGGACATGACCCCCAGAAAGCACAGCGCTCCTACAATTTCTTTGTAACCGAAGAGCGGTTTTCGAGTTCCGTTGGCGATAATTTCCGCCACGATCCCCATGGCAGGGAGAATCAGAACATACACTTCCGGGTGAGCCAAAAACCAGAAAAGATGCTGCCATAAGAGGGGACTTCCACCTCCTACCCGATCCAGGGGTGTTCCATCCACCACCAAACCGGCGGGAAGAAAGAAACTGGTTCCCGCCACGCGATCCAAGAGCTGGAGAACGGCTCCTGCTTCTAAAACGGGGAAGGAAAACAGAAGAAGAATGGCGGTGATAAACTGTGCCCACACGAAGATAGGCAGTCGAGACCAGGTGAGTCCCGGGGCTCTCAAATTCAACGTGGTAACGATGAAGTTGATGGCTCCAAAAAGGGAGGAGGTAATGATCAACACCATGGCGATGATCCAGACTGTCTGACCGGTGGGAGCGGTAACCGAAAGAGGGGCATAAGAGGTCCATCCGGACTGAGCTGCTCCTCCGGGCATAAAGAAGCTCGAGAGCATGGTCAGTCCCCCCACCAGATAGATCCAGTAAGACATCATGTTCAGACGAGGGAATGCCATGTCTCGGGCTCCGATCTGCAAGGGAAGAAAATAATTGCCGAAAAATCCTACCCCTAAGGGCACGATTCCTAAAAACACCATGATGGTGCCGTGCATGGCGCCTAATTGGTTGTAAAATTCGGGGAGCATGATGCCTCCGGGAGCCATGGTGTCCGGAAAAAAACGGCCGATGAAGGGCATGGGCCTCCCGGGAAAGGCCAATTGCCAACGCATCAACTGCACGAGCAGAAAACCACCCATCAGGAAAACTAAAGAGGTGAACATGTACTGCAGGCCGATGATCTTATGGTCTAGAGAGAAGTATTTGCGGATAAAACTTTCGTCGTGATGTTTGTCCATTATTATCCTTTAGCTTTCAGTTGTTCCTTGAGCCAGCTCTCGTACTCTTCAGGAGTGTGGACATAGACGTCTCCTCTCATTCTGAAGTGCCCCAGGCCACACAATTGGGCACAGCCAATTTCAAATTTACCTGTTTTAGTGGGTTCAAACCAGATAGGGATGCGAAGTCCGGGGGTGACATCTTGTTTGATGCGAAACTCAGGAATGAAAAAACTGTGGATCACGTCTTTTGAGCTTAAATAAACCAAAGTGGGTTTTCCTAGAGGAATATGAAGTTCATTGATGGTGACTAAATCATCTTTAGCGAGAGTATTTTCCAGATCTAGGCCGATGGGATTGCCAGAGTCAATGAGTTTGATTTCTCGGGGACCAAATTTTCCATCTGACCCGGGGTAGTGGATGTTCCAAGTAAACTGTTCCGCCACAACCTCCACCATGTTTGCCTCTTCTTCCTTGGGAAGTTTTTCACGGACGTGAGACCAGATAGGAACACCCACAAAAAAGATAAGCCAGATTTCAAAAGCCAAAATAAGGCCATCCGGGATGAAGGAGGAGAGAGTTCCCTTGTGGGCATAGACAGCTCGGACGCCAGCGCGTTGGCGGTAACGGATTAAACAAAAGATAAGAAAAATTCCCCACAGAACAAAGAGAAGTATCATCACGGCATGCATAAGCTGAAGCGCCCAGTCTATGCTGGGGGCAAATGTGGAGGCCTGCACGGGTAATCCCCAGCCGTAGTTGGATTCCTCCGCCCAAACGCTTTTGGGCAGAACCAGCAATAAAATGCCGATGGCCGAAAAGGTTTTGGTCAGAATTCCGTTATTGAAAAATGGTTCCGTGAGCGAAGGTTTAGAAAGCTTAAAAGACCAGAGAGTTAAAAATAAAGAGGTCCCTAAAAGAAGAGCCCCCGTCCCCACATGGGCAGTGGCAAGCAAGGCTCGGGGGGTTCCCAGGGCGCTGGCGACGCCGAGAATAACCTGGAAGATCACCAAAACGGATAAGAAATAGGCCAGTCTGCGAAGTTTAGATTCTTGAGCTGTTTGAAGGAGAACGGTGAAGGCAGTCGCCAGGCATGCTAGTGTAGCGAGAACGGCGCCCAAAATGTGGGGAAGAAGTCCCAAGACTTCATGGCGCAAGGAAGCCCCTAAAATCAGCTGCATATAAATGAGGAGAGTCGTGGCCAATGTCAGCGCCCTAAGGCGCTGAGGGGCTGGGGGCTGGGGGC
>JACQJM010000279.1 GCA_016205045.1 Elusimicrobiota bacterium
ATTTTTTCCCATCCTGATCCCGGTAAGACAGGGAAGAGAAGGTAACGGGGGTCCCCACAATCACGTTATCCCCCGTGGGACCCGATAAATAAAACTTAAAACGATAGGAATGCCCCACCTCAATAACCCGCTCTCCCTTAGTACCGCCTCCATCCCAGGTAAGTTGGGTGGGAAGAGATTCTTGACCGGCTATTTCATATACCGATCTGCCCTCGGAATCCACCACCTCAAACCGCCATTTTTTCAGGCTGCGCGGCAGATTCTTGGTGTCGAAATCAATATAGGGAGGCTCTGGGAAAGGCTGCGTATCCATCTCTAGATTGGGGTTTTCTTTGGGATGGGCCATGATGGGTCTCACCCCTTGATGGGCCAAATCCATGGAATCCAACACCTCCTGAAGCACAGGCCCATCAAATAAGGGTTGGGACACTTGGAGAGTCGGACCGGGAGCCTTATGCGATTTGATGGTGATGTCAGCCGCCTTCGCGGAGTAAAAAGTAAAAAGTGAAAAGTAAAAAGTGAGCAGAAAGAAAATAAAAGAAATTAGCTTATTTTCTCTTATTCCAATTATGCCATTAACAAGGAACCTCTCTCTATTCTTCATGTAAGTTTACGCTCTCTACTTTTAACTTTAAACTTTTTACTTTTTACCTTCTTTTCTCATCTCCGTGCCGATAGCCACCCTTCTGGCCCCCGATGCCTTGGTGATTTCAATAAGCTTTTCCACCACGGCGTAAGGGGCTTTCTGATCGATGCGTAAAACCACCAACACATCCCCCTGCTCCTTCAAGACTTTTTGCATCTTGATTTTAAATTCATCCCAGCTCTTGAGGGTTTGGCTTCCCAGAGCCAATTCTCCTTTTAAACTGTAAGTCACCAATATGCTTTTCTCCTGGGTTTCCGCCACCCGGGCCCGAGGCAATGTAAGAGAAAGGCTGGGAAAAGAAAGAAAGGGCGAGCTCACAAACAAAATAACCAGAAGCACCAAGGAAACGTCAATTACAGGAATAATATTGACCTCTACAGCAGGCTCCATCCCCACCTCATTCTTGATCACAAATCTCTTTTTCTTTTTCATTCCTCTACCACACTTCTCTTTTCTCGACTTCTCCCATTCTCTTTTACACTCAAGCTCGGCTAGTCAAGGGGATTTCAGCAAGCAGGGCCGTCCGGAGTCCCGCTTATCACATGCAGCGGGGCGAGGTCCGGAGGGCGGCTACAGAGCCGACCCGACCCTGCGGCTGAAACCCCTTGGAATCTGGCCGAGCTTATAAAAATGGGTGAAGTCATCTTATCCCCGTTTCACCAAAGACACCGAATCGGCCCCGCACTGTTTCATCAAATCTAGAACACGAACCACCTCTCCGTGAAGAATTTGAGGGTATGGCGCCACCAAAACCTTTTTTTCCTTCCGCACCCTTAACTCCGCCATGACCGCATAAGCCAATTGATTTAAATCAGAGAAAACTTTATTCCCCACAAAAAATCCATTGGATTGGATAGAGACTACCAGTGGACCCGGCGTGGGAACAGAGGCTGTGGAGGGAGAAGACCCTCCTCCCGATGCCACCTGCACCTTCAGCACAGCCTGAGTCAACATGGGAGATAAAAGCAACAAGATAATCAACAACACCAAAGAAACGTCCGCCAAGGGAACGACGTTTACCTCACTGATTTCTTTCATCTCCTCAATATCAAAATGTCGTCGCCGCATAAATTTAGGCCCCTACCTCTTTTTCAACCAATCGGCCAGTTGCATGGCCCACAAATCGAATAGATTAAGCCGGTAGCGAAGACTCATGGTGAAGTAGTTATAAAATATGGAACTCAATACAGCCACCCCGATCCCAGCCGCCGTTGCGATCAAGGCTTCCGAAATACCGGCCGCCACGACCGAGGGGCCTCCGGTTCCAGCGGCCGCTAAATCATGAAAGGCCCGCATAACTCCTAAAACGGTGCCCAACAAACCAATCAAGGGAGAAATAAAACTCGCTGTTCCAAAAAGACCCACACGGCGAGACAGGCGCATCTGAAGTTTTTGACGATAAATGGAGTAACTTTCCATGAGGGCGTCCGTATCGTTGGGATCTCTCTGGAGAAGATCCGCAAACGCCTCGGCCACAGTGCCCGATTTTCTTTGACACAAATCCACTGCTTCTTGTTTCTCTCCTGCCTGAAGGTGCTTAAAAATCTGACCCAGCAGGCTGTAAGGCATGCCTTCCAAAACCAAATACGTCCACAAACGTTCCAGGCTTTGAGCTAAAACAAAAATAGAGAGCACCAAAAGAACCGGAATGACAAAGCTCAACTTTAAAAGTTGTTCAAAACTCAATCCCATCGCTGTCATGTTCATAGGTTTTTTCTCCTAATTTGCTTTGGAAATTTCCTCCTGCCTTCTTAAGATAAATTGCATCCTCTGTTGGACTAATTTCGCCAAGGTCGCTTCCAGAGGGTAGTGAGACACTTCCACATAGATATTTAAAGCCTTGTTCTGTTGCTTTTTTATTTCATACAAAAGTCCTAAACGCGCTAAGCCACTGAGGCGTCGTGAATCATTTTTGGGCTGCAGACTTAATAGTTTTTCATAAGCCTTCATGGCCAAGGGAATATTTTTGAGCTTCTCATAACAACGCCCTATGGCTAACTGAGCCTGGAGACGCTCTTCTCGATTATTGAGAACATGCGTGTAGGCATCGATCGCTTTTCTCCATTGACCCGCTTCTTCCTGCAAGAGAGCTACCTGCAGCCAAATCCACTCCTGTTTGGGGTAACGTGGAAATCTCCTCAATAGTTCTTCATAACTTTTAAGGGTCAGAGGATCATTTTTGGCTCGACTCCAAGCCAAGGCCTGATTGAATAAGGCATCGGCCGCGAGAGCTTCTCCCGAACCGCTTTTAGAAAACTCCTTAAAAGTTTGAGCGCTTTCTTCATACTTCTGTGATTCATACAAAGCGCTCGCCAAGCGGAACCGGCTTTGTTTGGCCAAGTGGTGTTGAGGATATTTTTTAATCATGGAGCGAAATG
>JACQJM010000252.1 GCA_016205045.1 Elusimicrobiota bacterium
AAAAATTTGTCAGCGATATTGTTTATACGGATACTCTTTCGGGAAAAGATATTGCAATTCCAACAAACGGAATTTTTGTTGAGATTGGTTTACTTCCAACAACATGGTTTGCCGAGGGTATTGTTGAAATGAATAAAATCTTGTTTTTAATTTTCTTGGTCATTCCCAGTCTCGCCCAAAGCGAGGAACCCGTTTCGGACGGCACTCCCTTTCCTCACACCGCCATGTATGGGGGGATGAGCAGCGGTGGCTGGCCCTTTGTGGGAGATTTGAGTACCAACTTCGCCTCTTCCACATCCACTCTCAATTACCAAGTCATCAACGCCTATGCCAAATTCCCCATGATCATTTTGCCCCCCACCCCTCTCACGGACGGACGGCCCGACATATTGGCGGCCCTAAGAGCCGCCAATCCCCAATCCAAGATATGGGCTTACGTTCTCGGTCATGTGACCTGGTGTCCCTATTATCCAGATGTTAATTACCCCAGCTACCCTCCCAACTATTACTACAGGCATTACTGGGAGGCGGTATGGAGTGTGGGAAATACCGGAACACCCACCTGCACTCCCCAGGGAATCGGGTTTTTGTGGCTCCAGGACGGCACGTGGCCCGGCGACGTCAATCTAGCCTACCAGGATACCCCCGGTCACTACGCAGTGGCCGAGGCCCTGGCAGATGTTATCTACACCGACGCCTATCTAAGCCGTGCCTATGACGGCATTTTCTTCGATATTTTTTGCGACTACGCTCCCTACAACAATGTGGACTATGCCCGGGCGGGCTATGGCACCGATAACTCGAGCTCCACCAATCGAGACAATTTTAATGCAGGATGGAAAGCGGGACACACCGCCCTCGCCAACCGGCTGCGCAGCCGCATCACCGCGGATGGAAACACCACATTCCCCATCAGCGGCAACTGCGGGCAGGGGTCCCCTAGCATCTACCCCATCTTCAACGGTTGGATGCGGGAGAATTTTCCTTATCAAAATGGGGGAACCTGGTACGCCAACATGTACTGGGATAGAGGTGGTTATCTGCATGAAGAGCACGCGTTCCGGTGGCCGCAGTACAACTTCATATTTACAGGAGGTGAACCGCCCACCGACCCTTATTCTTCCTTTAACTGCCAGAAAATGCGATTTGGACTGGCCACCGCCACCTTAGGAAATGGCTACCACGCCTTCGAAGAAACCTCCGCTGGCTATGGCCCTAGAATCTGGTACTTTGACTGGTGGTACGATGAGTACGGGGTGGACTCCACGGGTCGGGCCAGTGGCCTGCAGCAGAACAACGGTTATCTGGGCCAGCCTCTGACTGACGATTATCAGATGGTCTGGAACAATCCCTCAACGGATCCCATTTCCAATCCGGATTTTGAAAGCAACACGTCCAGCTGGGTGTTCATCGCTGCCCCTCCCGCAATTGCTTCCCTCACCCGGGTCACCGATACCGCCGCCCGTGGTAACGCCTCCATAAAAATCCAGGTGGACCAGCGAGGCACCTCTAATGGATCCATCTATCTCAGCTCTCAGGATACATTTCCGATTACCATCAATCGGGAGTACAGCATGACCTTCTGGGCCAAGGCTGGGGAAAGAAGAAAGATCGAGGTCGGCCTGGGAGGAACGAACAATGGCTCCCGCACCATTTCTCTGACACCTTACTGGAAACAGTACCAAGTGGTGGTGAAACCCACCTTCAGCTCCGGAAGCAACAACCGGATAGTTTTTACCGTGGGACAGAGCACCGGACCGGTCTGGTTGGATGACATTCATGTCCAACAAGGAGTCACCAGCGTCTACCGCAGGGATTTCCAAAACGGAATCATTCTGGTCAATCCCACGGAAACGGCCCTCGCTGTAAATCTCGAAAAACCATACCGTAAAATTTTGGGAACTGTCTCTCCTGAAATCAACGATGGATCCACCGTCACGTCAGTCAACCTTGCGGCGACCTCCATCTTCACAGGCATCGGGGATGCCCTGTTTCTTTTGGACCCAGACGCCGTGGATACCACCCCCCCCCAGCAAACCCAAAGGATTGAGAATTAGAGGTGAGCCATGATGATAAAAACTCTAAGTCGGATAATCACTCTCCTCCTCGGCATGACTTCCGTCCTGAGCCTTCCAAACCCAGCTTCAGCTGATAGAGCTACTGCCCCCTGGGCAAATGACGCCGTGGCACCGTATCCCCATGTCGCGCTCTATAGCAATATCGGGAGTTCCGGCTGGCCGCTGGTTGGGTCTATGCAAAAACTTGGAACGTGCGCGTCTATTCCGTCCGTCAGTTGCGCGACCGATGCCGATTGCTCTTACGATGTCTGCAACAACCCTCAACACAAATTTCCGGATCCGGCGTCGGTGGTGAATCAATCCCAGGTATCTTTTTTCAGCCGTCCGTATATGCTAAACCTGGGTTTCACCCCGATGGAATACCATCCGGACGCGCTGAGCTCGCTGCGAGCCGCCAATCCGATCAATAAAATCTACGCCTTCAGTTCCGGCCACCTAACGTGGTGCCCTGGCGGCGGCTACCCGCCTGACCCGAACGGCCAGTCAGTCATGTGGGCGGACTACTTCAAGGCAGTAATGCAGTTCAACGACCCGGCGGATCGGATCTATGCTGACTGCAAAATGACCGGCCCAGGCTTCTTGTTTAATTCCTTTGACAATAAGCCCATGCCCCTGGATAGTTTAGCCAACGTCAACCTGGCCTACCAAGATACTCCCGGCAACTACGCCGTGGCTGACGCGTTGGCGGAGGTTTGGTTCCAGCACGCCTATCAGTCCGGAAACTACGATGGAATTTTCATTGACAATTTCTGCGAAGATGTCTTTTGGATTGAAAGCGCGACAAGAATAATAGACTATCAAAAGGCGGGATACGCAACGAAGGAAGAATTCGCTGCCGGCTGGAAAGCCGGCCAGACAGAAATGGGCAAGCACCTGCGCGAACTCATCGACGCCGCCGGCGGAACTAATTTTCCCCTTATCGGCAACGGCTGCATGGGCGCGCCTGGACTGTTTCCTTATTTCAACGGCTGGATGCGGGAGAATTTCCCCTACCAGAACGGCGGCACCTGGTTCTCCAATATGTTTACTTATCCTAAGGGATACATGTTTGAGGAATTCCTTCAGCGGGCTCCGCAGATCAACTACATTTTTTCCGCGGCAAACCCCGTCCAACCCGAGGGCGTGCAGTATTCTCTCTCCAACACGAGAAAAATGCGTTTTAACCTGGGAAGCGCCTCCCTTGGCAACGGCTATGCTGTATTTGAAGACGGAGCGGCTTACCCGACCGTAGCTCCATCCCAGCAGTGGTGTTACGATGAGTATGGCGTGGATCTCTATACTGGTTCGGCCATATGCGACGCCGCCCACCGCGGCTGGCTCGGCCAACCCAAGGGTGATTACTACCATTACTTTCTACCGAACGGCAATCCAGAACTGCTCTCTACCGACGGTTTTGAAACCGATTTCAACGGCTGGTACTTCGCGCCGCTGAACGGGGGAACAGGAACCTTTGAGCGGACTACGGGGGACGCCCCCCAAAGCACGCATGCCGTCCACGTGAACATCGCGACCATTGGCTCCAACGCGCCCACGGTAAGAATTATCTCGCCGACCATAACCTTCCCATCGGGAGACCTCTCCATTAGTTTTTGGGCTAAGGCTGATAAGCAACGAGCCATTCAAGTGGCCCTGGGTTGTAATGGAGGCCGGTGCAACCAACCACTGCCCGTGACGACGCAGTGGAAGCGCTACGAAGTCGTGTTGAACCCGACATTTAATTCCTCACCGTCTACCCAAGGGATTCAAATCTATCTTGGGCAGGAAACCGGCGATGTCTGGTTCGACGACATCCGCATCAAACGGGGTATTTCCTCCATCTACCGACGGGATTTTGATCAAGGCATTGTCCTTCTCAACCCGTTTGATGTTGATTTAACGGTGCCCCTTGAGAAGACCTATAGAAAGATCAGGGGAGCGGTCACGCCCACCATCAATGATGGGTCCGCGGTGACAAGCGTCACGGTCCTCGGCACGGGCAGCGGCGTCATTGGGGACGCCCTGTTTCTTTTGGACCCAGACGCCGTGGATACCACCCCTCCCGCCAAACCCAAGGGGCTGAGGAAGCAGTGATTTTGGTTACTTTTTAGACACTTTATTTCCTGCCCTTCTTACTATTACTTCATCATTTCTTCATGAAATATTCATAGTGATGGCTTATGCTATTAAGGTATGGGAAAGGGGATGAACCATAAATATGCGGTGAGCACCCTGGTGGTAGGATTATTGATTCTAGCCCCACCTCATGGAGCCTGGTCCGCCGATATCCCCCTGGAGTGGGATGCCAACGCGGAGTCGGATTTGGCGGGATATAGGCTTTATCAGGCCACAAACTCCCTTCTGGGAATGACCACACAACAGGCTGCTGCAGATTCTCTGGTGACCAAAGTCAGCCTCTCCACCGCCACTTCTTATTCCATGCCTCTTTTAGAAGGAGCTACGTATTTCTTCCGTCTCACCGCCTTTGACACTTCCAGCAATGAATCAGGATTTAATGTGGATGGCAGCAACTTAGACGTAGAGGTTTCCACCTACGTGCCTCTCGTGCCCGATATTTCTTCTCCCACCGTCTCGATCACTTTCCCTGGAGACGGGGCCACTGTTTCGGGGATGATCTCACTCACCGCTTCCGCCGCGGATAACCGGGGCGTATTTGGAGTTCAATTTCAACTGGATGGGTCCAATCTAGGGTTGGAAGACACTTCTTCTCCCTACAGCATCCCCTGGGACACTGCCTCCGCCTCCGAAGGAAGCCACACATTGACCGCCAGGGCTCGAGATGCGGCAGGAAATTCGACTTCCGTTACCATCACCGTCACCGTCTCCCGCACCGTGGACACCATTTCTCCTGTGGTTTCTGTGATTTCTCCCACGGATGGGGCCCAAATAAACCCGGCTATAGATGTTCAGGTTTCCATCTCCGATAATCTTCTCTTGCAGCGTGTAGAGCTGTGGGATAATGGATCTTTGGTTTTGACTAAAATTTGTAGCCCTCAAAGCGGCTCCTATTATGGAACATTGAGCTGGCAAGCCACCCATCTAGGCTCTCAGACTCTTCAGGTGAAGGCGTACGATACTTCGGGCAATATGGGTGCCTCTGCCCTGCTTACCGTCACTGTCAATCGAGCCAACCGCAAGAGACCCGTCTCTCTAGTGAAATCCAACAGCGTATCTCCCCAGGGAGTGGTGACCCCCCTAGACTTACTGTCCGGCAACGTGGCCCCACCGCGAGCCCTGATGATCAGCCCGGACAGCGGATATAATCAGTCTCTCGTTTTTGATGGGGACGTGACGGAAGTAAGGCTTATCGATTTGACCGGCCACTCCATCCTGCATGAAGTTCAATCCGGAGGAGCTCCCATCATCATCAACATTCAGGAAGCCGCAGGAAATCTGCGATTCTCCTCGGGGTTGAGCATCGCTCAATACAAGAAAAGCGACGGCACCATAGGCCATGTGCCCGTCGTTTTTGTGAAGTAAGGGAACTCAGTGGACCGGGGGACAGGTTCGATTAGGAAGACAATTTTTTCGCTTCTTGTTGGGTGAATTCAACGCCTTCGCGAATCTTGGCTTTCAAAACTTCCTGATGGACTTGGTCCTTGATGGGAGCAACGACCTCGGGGAAAATCTGGTTTAAATAATTCAACTGACGAGCAAGCCCTTTCAGGTCCCTCCCCTCCTCCAGAGATTCCTCTGTCCTGCGCTGAACAACGGCTCTCACCGCCTCCAAAACCCTGACCCGAAACTCCTCAGATCTGTTGGCCGTAAATTGAACCGGCAGTTCTCGCGGAGGAATCAGAAAATGACAGCGTCCAAAAGACCTAAAAAAACAAGGCTTTTAGACCCACGATAAAAAGGAAAAAAGACCCAGGTCCACTTTAGACCCACCTGGTATAATACTCAAGGACGCGAATGAAAACTAAACTGGCAGTCCTCCCTACGTTTGTCTTTTTTCTGATGAGAGTTCCACTCCAAGCATTGGACTGGGACCAGCCGAGGTTTATTTCTCCTAATTATCCTGAGGACAACGGTTTCGTGAGATACGATGCCCATCCTAAAAAAGCACCCTTTGGGGAGGACATCCGGATCGATGGAACGCCCTGGTACGAAGTGCCCAACTTAAAATTGTTTGATGTATTTACCGAGGATTCCTGGGCGAAGCTGCCCCCTCAGACATGCATCCAGCGTTACGTTAACAACAGGGGGTTCGAGTTCTGGAGCCACCCCAAAGGGACTAGCTTCATCCACCGCCTTTTTTTGAAGACCTCCCCTCCCCGGCTGTATGAGTTGAGACAAATTGAGAAAATGGAAGATGGTCCTGGAGGTCGCTGGGCATTTAGAAGGTACGTGACGACCCAGGACCCCAACAATTTAAAACTGTGGACATTCCATCCCGATGATTGGAAATATTATCATGAGCTCCAATTTTCATTGCCCGCCACACCCAGGGACATGACCGTCACCTTGAAGCGTTACACAAGACAATGTACAAGCTGCCATGTGACGGGCAGCCAGAACAACCTCATTGATGGCAGTCCCAGGGTTGCAGGCCCTTGCGGTTTCACTCCCATGGATTTAAAAGCAGATAAGCAGTGGGCCAAATCCTTAGAAGAGTGGGTAGCCGCATACACTCCCCGCTACAACCCTCCCTTTTGTCCCGAAATCAAGTCCATTCCCTAATTCTTACTTTTCTTGTACCTCAGTCCCAATCTTCCTCACACCCCTATCCCTGCATAATCATTTACCATTTCTTAATAATTTCCTCAGGAATTCGTCATCTTCATCAGTAATAATATTATGGTTTTAGTATCCAAACCCAATGAATTGGTTTTTCGGATTGACGGGATTCGTTATCTCAATCCTAACTCTCCAAATGACTGGAGCCAGCTTTGTTTTTGCCCAGGATACACAGAGGCATACCACTTTTGCCGACACGCCTTTCTCTATCTGGGCCTCCCGCATCCACGAATACGCCCAGCAGCGCGCCTCTGAATACTGGAAAGACGATTCAAAAATAAGAGAATTCTTGGTCGAGGTTGACAGGGAAGTTAACGCGCGGCAAAGGGACTTCGAGGGGCTGAAAGTCGCTGCGGATCAAACTTCTTTTATAAGGAACCTAAAATCCACGCTAGTGGATGAAAAATTGAACCAGCGTAAAGTCGGCGATCGCGTTTTCACCTTAAAGGCGACGCCTCTTTCGTCACAGTTCTTGCCCACTTCTGAAAGCGCGGAGGCAGGCGCGCGCAATTTATCTCATCTTGGCCACTTATTTGACGGCACGGCCTCTGGATTGACGGTCAGGCAGAGTGCCGCGTCATTTAATCTGGGCCCCAGTCGCGTCGGGGTTCTCCATCCGTTTTCAGACCGTGGCTCGGCGATCCGCGTAAGCCCTTATGTCACGGGCAAAATCGAGGGGAGCAACTCAGGCATTTTGGATTCTCACTTCAAAGTCTCCGCAGGGCTTTTTTATCTTAGATCGGTTCCCACGCCTGCAAGCGCCGCGGGCTGGAACTCACCTGCGGCCCGGAATGCGCCGCCGGGCGGTTTTAGTTCGACCCAGCACATCGAAAGCTTCTACGGCGATGTCGGAAAAAGTTTTTCCGGACCGGGTAATACCGGTCTTTCCATTTTTGCGGGCGCCAGCGGATGGCAGGCTCTGGCTCAAGCTAACCTGGACGCCAATATGGGGGCCGCGGCCTCACGCCGCGCGCTGGGTGGACAGGTGACGGGTTCCGTCGATTGGCAAACGGAAGTGGGCCGGTTGACTCTATATCAAAATGTGTTTGGAATGATGACGGAAGGGATTTATGCCCACTTGGCTTACGCCCATAAAACATTACATTTGGCTTGGAAGACGGCCATAGAGGCGGCATTCAAACCATTAACGACCTCGATCGACCCTTCTTTTTTCCTGGGCTCCGGCGATAAATCGCTGTCACTTCAAGGCCATTTTCAGCGTTCAGAATCCCCATTTCTACCTTCAGAGCGTGGTCTCATTGCCACCCTAGCCCAGGAATTGACCGAGCGCATCACGCTTAGCGTCTCGGCTTCCATTTATCGCCGCGTCTATGCAGGGTCGCCAAAGCCTTCAACGCTCGGATCGGCTCAAGTCGGCATTACCATTCATCCAAGCTGGGGACCCAGGGCTTCCCTGAACGCTCAGCCTTCTCGTCCGCTTGGTTCCGCTCAGTTCACTCCCAATCGTGCCGCTGCTACCCTATCCACGCTGCCGTCTATGGGTGAGGGACAGGCACTCATGACCGAAGCCATGCGGAACGCCAACAGTTTCTCAGAATTCGCCGCGCAAATCGCCAAAATCGCGCCCGACTATCGCTCCCTGCTGGGAGTGCTCGCTGCTATTGGCGGCACATTTGGGGATTTAAATTATGATGATAGGAACACGGATAAATATACCCAGGATCCAGATGATATCTATCGGCAGGTCCGTTCAAGCTGGTTTGATTCGCAGCACCGAAATACCGGCGTCTGCATTACTCAAACCCAGTTCAATGCTCTTCTGGCCAATACCATCTCTGGTCTGAATGGGCTCGGAATTTCAGCGATGGGAGCCGGCTTTAACGTACCTGACGACCATGGGAAACCCAGCGGACATTCTTTGTTAGCGCTCATTGGGCCGGACGGACAAGTGACCATTCAAGATTGGTCCGGGCTGCGACCCATGGGGACCAAAGACGTCCTCGAGGCTTTCCGTCTTTATCAAAACCTGCAAGGCGTGCCCGCCGCGTACTGGGATTTTACCGACCCGAGGGATGGGCGGCATCACGCTTATCAATTTACTCCTGAGGGCGCCGAGCTGCTCAATGAGATGACCGTGCTGGGCAAACCCGGACAACAGAAAACACAATGGTGGCAGCCACGCGGCAACAATCTGACCATGCCTTTCGGTGAACAAGCAGCTGAGAAGGCATCAAAAAGGTAGCACCTACCTTCTTGATAAAAAGGTAGGTGCTACCTTTTAGAGGTGGTGACCCCGTGTACTCACGGGACACGTTGCTACATTGAATGTGAGATTGGTGGCCCCACATAAAGCCGTGGGACACGTTGCCGAGCAAGATGTGGTATTGGTGGCCTGTACGGGATTCCCTGCCCACCGTAGGAGGAGCACCTATTCCCAGGGGATAGGCAAAGCGATATTGACAAATAATATTACATCTGTCATACTATATGTCATGGATAGAATATGGCAGATTACCCTCACCGACAAAATCCCGCTATCGGTAGTTCTGTTAAACAATCATGGGAAAGTATTGCGGCGCTCCGATCACATTCTCACCAGCAACGCTTTTTGCCGCTTAGCCAGGAAATCCAGACGTCAACTTTACCGAGATATGCGGGCGGGAAGAGTCCGCCCCCTGGGCAAGTTCCTTGGTGAATGGCTGCTGGAGAGCTCCGAGTTAGAAAGACTCAAACCCATTCCAACCGATTTGGCCTCCTTGTTCCCAGAATACGATCTACATTCCATGGACCTCTGGAACTCCAAGAATATTATTTTATCCCGGGTGCTGCGCTTCGGAGGCAAAGACAGAATCCGATGGGCTTTCTCTTTTTACGGCGTCGAAGAAATCAAACAATTTATCCGAAAGGCCGGAGAACGGACTTTAGATCGGCGATCTCTTCAGCTGTGGTCGCTTTGCTTCAACCTTCCGCCCATTGCGATTTCTCCCATGCGAACCAAGGGTCGCGAGTGGGGCGGTTTTTCATGAAATGGCATCCTGAAGTTCTGTCACCCAACGCCTTGGTTCTCGCACAAGCACTCGGCGCGATCCCAATTTTAAAGAATTTTTATTTAGCTGGAGGAACAGCCCTAGCTTTGCAGAGGGGACATCGTATCTCCTTGGATTTCGACTTCTTTTCCCTCAAGAAAACATTGGACATCCCAGAACGCGAAACCCTTAAAAAAGTTCTATCAACGCTCAAAGGATTCCGGATCCGGGAAGAAAAAGAAGGAACCCTGCACGCTCTGGCTATGGGTATCGAGATAACCTTTCTTCATTATCCCTATCCTATTCTGCGCCGGCCTTCTAAATGGAACGGTTTGCAGATAGCCTCGCTTCCGGATATCGGCCTTATGAAAATAGGCGCCATCATCGGCCGTGGATCCAGAAGGGATTTTCGCGATTTACGCGAAATATGCCGCATCCACAATCTGGAATCACTGCTGAAATCGGCAGAAAGTAAATTTGCGTCTTCCGAAGATTTCCTATTCCAGGCGGCGAAGGCGCTGGTCTACTTTGATGACGCTCAATCGCAACCTGATCCCAAGCTCCTCAAGCCCGAACCATGGGCAAATATACAACTATTTTTTCAAAACGAGACTATCCGCATTTTTAAATCATTAAGACTTTAGAAGCCCGTACGGGATTCCCTGCCCGCCTCAGGAGGGGAACCCGTGATCTTTGTGTTGCGAGTGCGACTCGAGGGTTTTTCAAATCCTCATCGGCAACTGCCTTTCAAAGTCATCCTCCGACGAGAAATCGTGTTTGTGTCGAGTTGTACTGAGATCGATGGAGTTTGTGGCTTTTGTACCTAGAAATGGCACAAATCTGGCACAAATCTATTTTCGACAAATTTTGTGTTCCAATCATGTCACCCTTTCCAGCCGAAGCATAGAGG
>JACQJM010000023.1 GCA_016205045.1 Elusimicrobiota bacterium
ACCCCTAACCCCTGCTTTAATAATCCCAGACCTATCTTTTCCTTCACCTCTTTAAGAGTCTTGCCGGCTATCTGCCGTGCCTTTTCCGCTCCCTGATGAAGGATTTTTTCAACCTCTCCAGAGTGATTTTGCCAGTATTTCATTTTCTCCTGAATAGGTTTTAACAATTGAATGACTTCTTCGGCTACTTCTTGCTTAAACTGAGCATACCCTTTCCCCGCATAGCGGCTTTGAATATCCGCGTACAACTGCCCGGTGGCCGTGGCATAAATGTTCATCAGGTTTGAAATCGCAGGCTTTTTTTCCTCATCATAGCGAACTTCTTTTTCTGAGTCAGTGGCGGCGACCTTGAATTTTTTACGGATGGTCTCCGGAGAGTCATCCAGTCCAATATAATTATACTCACTGGAAGCACTTTTAGACATCTTTTGAGAAGGGTCATCCAACCCCATGATCCGTGCTCCCACCCGGGGAATCGTTGTCCCAGGGATTCTAAAAACTTCCCCATAGAAATTATTGAATCTTCGGGCAATATCTCGCGACAGTTCCAGGTGTTGTTTTTGGTCCTCACCTACGGGAACCTCGTGAGCCTTATACAACAAAATATCCGCCGCCATGAGCACAGGATAATCATACAACCCCACACTGGCTCCCTCCAACCCTCCCTCCTTGCGCGCCTTATCCTTGAACTGCGTCATGCGATTGAGCTCGCCCATGGTGGTGTAGCAGTTCAGAATCCAAGCCAACTCTGCATGTTCCGCCACGTCCGATTGAATAAAAAGGGCCGATTTTTTAGGATCCACCCCCGCCGCCAAACACACCGCGGCGGTGGCCAATATATTCCGACGCAGAGATTCCGAGTCTTGCTTGACGGTGATGGCGTGAAGATCCACTATGCCGTAAAGGCACTCACACTCTTTTTGCAAAGCGACCCAATTTTTCAGAGCCCCCAGATAATTCCCCAAATGGAGGACGCCCGAGGGCTGGATCCCAGAAAAGACCCGCCTCCTAATTTGGGATTTTAGACTTTGGATTTGAGATTGCTCCATATCTCTTGATCTTTTTTTCGCGAATCCAAAATTGGAAATCTCGTCGGATCCCAAAGGCGTTTGGTGTCGACACTCCCCGATCTTAATCGGGTCCCACAGAAATCTAAAATATTGCAGGGGGTCATCCTAGTAGCCCCATTCTAACCAATAAAAGAGCTGACATCTGAACGGGAACCCCCACCAAAACTCCCAAAGCGTTGGTGTATAAAAGAATCAAGATGATATAAAAACCATACGGGGCATGCCGTTCATACTGAGCAAGCCATCGATAGGGAAGAAGACCGCTGACCACCTGGCTGCCGTCCAATGGGTGGACGGGGATCAAGTTGAAAAAAGCCAGAGACAAATTCAGCTGCACGGTAAAAAAAAGCACCCTCATCAGCGTCAGCTCAAAATCGGCCGGAAATAGATGGGCCATGACCGTCAATCGATATAAAATCGCCGCCATCAAAGCCAACGATAGGTTCGAGACCGGGCCTATCAAGGCCACCCGCACCATGTCCGAACGAGGGTGATGCAACCGGTTTGGGTTCACCGGAACCGGCTTTGCCCATCCAATCAAAGGAGCATTCAGAAGACGACAAAGAACGGGCAGAAGGATCGTTCCCCAAAGATCAATGTGCGGAAGAGGGTTGAAAGTCAAACGACCGGAAAGGTAGGCCGTATCATCCCCATGCCGATGGGCCATCCAGCCATGTGAAAATTCATGGACGACGATCGAAAAAAATAGAATCGGAAGCAGAATAATCCAGTCCAAGGATGCTCCTTAGGCCCGTCGAGGATAGATTATGCCAAAATCCCGACGTGTAGGCAATCAAATCGTGAGCCAGGGGTGTGCCCGTGAACAAGTGAGCGAGTAATTACATGCTCACACGCTAACGCGCTAACGGTCACTCAGAAGGAGAATGTCGATTTTTTATTCTGCGGCGGAGCCATTGGAGCCCTCCGGAACGGTTGGAAAAAATCCCTTTCCATTGAGCTTGGGCCGCCTGGTTGAGCAGAACGGAGTACTCCTTGCCTTCCGGAACCCCTAGCTCTGCGAGGTCTCTGCCGCTGACACACAGAGGAGAAAGAGCAGTGGGGGATGTCGAAGGAGCATAGGCCACCAGAATATCTCGGGCCAAAGCAGGAATCTCCACCCGAGGAGAAGCCCTCTCTTGGAGGACTTGAAAGGCCATCTGAATTGATTGGGAAACGGGTCTCTCAAGGTGCAGACTTTTTAAAAAAGATTTACCGGAATCTCCCATTTTTAAACACAAGAGTCCCAGCCGCACCTGAGAGTCCGCGGTCTCGAAATCCGAAGGATTCCAATCAAACTGAGGATGAAACAAGGAAATCAACCCTAAATCCTTGAGTTTACGAAAAGGGCACGCCGGATCTTTTTCCTCCAAAATACGCAGGAGTTCCCCCCGAATCCGCTCCCTCGACAGAAGCTCAGGATATCCCGCCTTTAAGGCTTCTTTCATTTTCTCCGCGGTTTCCTTCTCAAGACGGAACTTAAAGCGGCAAAGAAACCGGGCAACCCTCCACAAGCGGGTGGGGTCATCTCGAAAACTATTCGGATGTAGAATTCTTAAAATTCCTTTTTTTAAATCCGCATACCCCCCAGTGGGATCGACCAAATTCCCCCACTGAGAAGGATGGAGAGAAACGGCCATGGCATTGATCGTAAAGTCCCGTCGAAGTAAATCTTTTTGCAGAGGGGTGAATGAAACTTTAGGCAGCATGGCGGGCTTAGGATACACCTCGGAGCGAGTTCTGGCGAAATCCAGATGCACGCCATGATGAAGCTGTAGACGCGCCGTTTTAAATTGATTGAATGTTTCCAGGGTCCCACCCCATTTGTTGGAGCAGAACCTCACCACCTTTTCCCAGTCCTTCTCCACCACCAGATCTAAATCTTTGGTGGGACGCTCTAAAATCCAATCCCGCACGCAACCCCCTACCGCCCACACCGAAATATTTCTCTGAGAGGCCCAGACCCCGATAGAACGAGCCATCGTGGCCCAGGGAGATGGGATAGAAACGGATATCATCACAGGCCCCGCTTGCCAGAAAAAGCTATATATCGCATCATTACGCTAAAAGCTCCAAAAAACTAGGGAAGGTCGAGCTACTGAGAAATTCTCTTTAAATACTCTTTAATCGATTTTTCCTGAGACTTAGGAAGTTTTTCCTGCAAAGATTCCAAAATCTCTTTTCTCATTTCTTCCGAAGGTCGATACTCTTCAGGAGAAGGAAGTCGTACGGGAGCGATCTGAGCCCCTCGCATCCCCCCCATGGGCCGAGTCATTCCCCCTCTTCTGGGAGAAGGACCTGCCATTTGCTTTTCAATCTGCCTCTGCCGATCCAAGGCTTGTCCCAATTTCTGGAGTCCCTGCTCCAACTTATCCAGGGCCCGAGAGGAACGCTGCGAGGCTTCGGAAAGCTGGGGAACCTGCAGAGACTCTTCCGCCCCCGACATTTCTTTCTGCGCCTCCGATAGACTTTTTCCCACCGCATCCGGCAACAAAGAAGGATCCAATTCTTCCGCCTGGCTTTTTAACCCCCCGGTTTTAGAGCGGATAGCCTGTTGCTGTGTGGAGGCTGCGCCAGATTTTTGCTTGATCCCCGAAGAGGAGGGTGGGGAGTTCTCGAAAGCTTTTTTTAGTTCAGATAAAATTTGCTTCTCCTGGGTCTGAACTTCTCGGATGGGCGTGGAAGAAGGCTCTTGCGTTCGAGAAAGAGCTTCAAGGGACTCTATAATAGACATCAAAAGAACCGGTGAATCGGCTGCCTGACGGCGAGTGAACGCATCCAGCACTTCCTGCATGCGGAACGTAACTCCCGCAGAAACCACAGAAGCAATCCCCCGGGCTTCTTGAAGCGCTTTTCTCTGTTGAGTTTCCAAACGCGCCAAGAGTTCTTCTTGAAATTTTAATTTCGCCTGCGCCTCTTCTTCCTGCAGACGATTAACTTGTTCCACCTGTCCGGTTTGTTCCTCCACTACCTGCTGCCAGGATTCTTGGAGTTTGGATAACTTCTCCGACTGCAGTTTCTGATCTTGCGCATTTTGGGACTCTGCCTGGCCAGCCTCCTCCAAAGCCCTTTCCAACTTGCTCAATTCCTCGGTCAACTGCTTGGCAATTTCCAACGCACGCGCCAAGTCGTGATTTTCCAGAGCGCGAGCCAAGGCCTGGGACAGACTTTGAGCCGATCCCATGGGGATGCGAATCACCTTTCTCTGTTTCTCTTCCACACTTCCAGGGGCCGGCCTGGGCAAAGCGTTTAGATTTTGACTCAGGTCCGCCAGTTTCTGTTGTATCTCCTGGAGGAGCTTCGCCATCTCCTGCCAAGCCTGATCCGAAGGGGCGGGGGATTCTTTAAGTTTGGAAAGGGCGGAAGAGAGCTCTCTGCCTCGAGACTGGGCCTTTTGAGCTTCTCCCAAGAAATCCTGCAATAACTGAGACTTTAAGCCTTGTTTCAATTTTTCAGCTGCTCCTTTCAAGGCTCGAGATAAATGCTCATGAAGACGTCTTGATTCTTCCAATTTTCGATGTCTTAAGGCATCCAGGGCCGGAGGCACCTTTTCTTGATTTAAGGATTGTAAAGAAGCTGCCATATCTTTCATCTGCTCCAGAAGGCCCGGATTCAGGTAGGGATCCTCTTCCAAGCTTTTAGATAACTGCCTGGATTCCTCCGAAACCTTACTCCAAGCCTCCTGCAATTCTCTTAAAAACCTATCTGTTTCGGCACCGCTCAAAGAATCTTTCCTAAGGACACTCAATAACTCCTCCTCTTTTCGATCTAAAGAAGCCACCTGTTTCTCCAGACTCAAAAGACCTAACTCCGAAACTTGGTGTTGCTTCTCAAAATCTACCAAGCGCACCTTAACGGCTTGGGAAATTCCTTCCTGGTAATTTAAGAGATGGTTGTCCAAAGCTCTCAGCCTAAATTCCAAGGTGGACCCCAGGGGAAACGATTTTAAATTCCAAGAATAGTCCCCCACAAAGTGTTCCGGAGGGTTGGGGAATTTTTCTATGGGCACGAAGCCCTTCAACCCAGAATCGGTGCGATAGACGAGCTCCACCCGTCCAACCCCAAAATCATCCCGTACCTCGTAGGCGATGGGAAGACTTTCTTCAGGACTTACCTCCACATCAAAAGAAGGGGAAAGAAGGGTTGCCTCGGGAAACTGATCCGGGATGACCCGAAAATGGAATTCCGGAGGATGGGGATCAGAAATTCCTTCCTGGTCCGTCAACTCTAAAGTAAAGGAGCCCTCGGTAGGCATGGGAAACCCGGCCTTTATCCCCCCTCTCCAATCGGTAGATTTGAAAGGAATCGGTTCTTCTTGGGTAGAAAGCTTCAACCGGGCAGAGCGCAAAGGCCTATCCGGCTCTCCCGCTACCTCCACCCAGCCTCCGGACAACCCCTGCACATCCTGTAACCCCTCCAGAACCTCGGGAGGGCGTCGCGTATAGCCCGGTGGAGTGACGTGTATTCGGACTTGGCGCAGGTGGGGATAAGGAACAGGAATCAACGTGTAAGATTGAGTACGCAGGTCCTTAAAACGAATTTGATACTCCAAGGGAGTGGTGAGATCTTGCAGCTGAAATACAAAATGGCCGGGGGCCCCCGAATCCCACGGCACATTTCTCCAAGACAGAGATGGCTGCTTGACCCAAAGCTCCAGGGCAGCCCATCGGTCAGCAACCACTCCTCTGGCCCCTTCTTTCCACCGGGCCTGAATTTGGGGGGAAGCCCCCCAAGGAACACGCACAGTTCCGGGCTGACTCTCTACCCACTCTTCTAAAAGGCTCTCTTTCCAAGGATTCAATACCCTTCCCAGTTCGGCCCGGTGACCCCACATCCAAGGCGATCCCAATCCTCCCAACAACACCGAAGCCAGGAATCGTTGGCGAACTTGAGGAGAAGGCCTCCAAGGAAACACAGGTTCTGCAGGAAGCCCTTTAAGTTTTTCTTCAGTTTGTACAAGATGGGCTTGCGCCAATTCCTCGGAGACACCTTGAACAATTCCTCGTTGTTTAATTTCCCAAGCCGTGGGCAGATAAAAAACCAGATCGGGATAGCAAATCAAAATTCTCGAGAATAGATCTCGCGTGCTAAAACGAAACAGAGCAACCATGTATTTTCCAGCAACGCTCCCCACCCCCACACAGGCCAGGATGAAAAGAATGATGCGTATCCCATGAGACAACAAAAACCACAAGTCCAAGAAAAAAAGAAGGACAAAGGCAAATCCAGAGATGGACAAAAAAACCACAATCCCTTCCATCCCTTTTTGGAGGAACCACTCTCGCTTCCACCGATTCACTCTAGAATCGAGAATTGATGGGTTGGTCATCATTTTTTTCTATCCAAGAAAACCAAAATCTCTCGAGCTTCCCCCGGGTTGCCGCTGCGGCTGAAAAGAGCGGCCAGGCTCTTCAATCCATCCCGATCCCCGGTTAAGTCATACAAAAAAATAGCATACCCTATTTGTTTAACGGGTTTACGGCGCTTCAACCATTCCCACACAGCCTTGTCAGACCAGTAAGCTGCCTGCAAATTGGTGGCCGAAACGGCCAGCAAGAGGCGGCTCGAACGCGCCGGAAAAACTCTTTGGACTTTTCTATCCTCCACATTGGAAACAGGAAGGAGTGGAACGTACTTAACCCCGTAGGCGGCAGGATCGGCAGAACCAAAATAAGAAAAATAGATGGGAGGATTGCCCCAAGAACGCAGCTCCTGGGCTAGAGATTGAAGGGCCTGCCCCCAATCTAGATTGGAGTCCACCAAGTACCGATATCCACGGCGAGAACCTCCTATGGATTCATTGAAATAAGAGAGGTAGTGGGGACCCACGCTACAGACCGATCCGAGTTGCCACGCCGCCAAAAACAAGACAAAAACTTTCGCATAGCCTTTCTGAGAAAAAAGCCACCCCGCAAAAAGCCCCGCCAGAATGATAAAAAAAGGAAATATGGGGAGAATATGGCGATAACCGATCTGCACCTTGGAAGAGAGGCTTACTGCAAAATATGCCAACAAGGGCCACACCACCCAGGCAGGAGCAAATTCCTTG
>JACQJM010000254.1 GCA_016205045.1 Elusimicrobiota bacterium
AACCCCTAACCCCTGCCTTCATTCTCATTTCACGACTCCAAACCGCGTTTTGACTTCCTTGGTTTGACCCCGGGCGGTCATCTTCAAATGCAATCCGTACACTCCGGAGGCGACCGTTCGTCCAATGCCGTTTCGACCGTCCCATTTCACCACGTTAAATCCGGAAGCGCCTCCCGCCGATCCTGGGGGATACGTTGTTTTCCACACTTCCTGCCCAAAAACATCCGTAATCAGCACCTCCACCTCACTGTTATCATCCAGTATGTACTCAATGGTCAAAGGGCGTTGGGTAATCTTCACTGGACTAGGATAGGCCGCCACGATCTTACCCCCCAAAAGCGTCACCGTGATGGAAAGATCGATAGGAGTGATCGCAGGAAAATTTTGAGCTGAGACACGCACCTTGACGTCTTCAGAAATACTCCCGCTCAAAAAATTTACCGTTGCGTTTCCTTGAGTATTTGTGGTCAAGAAGGAGATGCGATTACCGACAGCTCCAAGACCTACATCAAGGGACCCTTGCAAAACCTCCAAGATCAATGTCTCATTGGGAATCCCATTCCCAAATTGGTCTTGCAGGAAACCGCTGATCTGAGCGATACTGAGAGGGCCCATCACGGAAGGAGAAACACTGGCCACAATCCCGGAGGCGGCCCCAGGAAACACCTGAATAGGCCCCGCGATAGCACTGGCCCCTGCCAGGGCGGCGGGGGCGCTCGCAATCAACTGCACATAGATCACCTCGGCCACATTGTAGGTCTGGTAGGAACTGGAACCGCACCTCTCATCAGGATCTGTCGAACCTCCCAATGTGCAGGGAAAATCCTTGGGGTCGGCTGCATTATCATCAACGGAAAAATCAAAAGCAGCCACCCCTAAATTTCCTGAGGCGGGGATGAACACCCCAGGTGATGTCGCCACGAGGGGAATCAACTGACCTTGGTACTGCAAATCTCCCGAACCATTGGGGATGGTCACATTTTTGACGGTGATCACCATCTTGGTGGAGCTCCAGTTCTGGCCGGCGATGACCTGTCCCGGAACAGAGAGTTGGAAAAAACCTTCATTCTGAGTGGGCGGTATTCCTCCCGTGCAACTGCTTATGAAGATGGTGGTGCTGGCGGCCCGAATGGAGCCATTGTTGGTGTTGGCGGTGATGTCTTCGGCATCCACGGTGATGGAAGAGCCGCAAACACCGGAGCTGATGGCGGTCGCCGTGACGTCAATTTTTCCATCCACCATGGCCCCCTGGGTAGGGTTCAAACTGATCGCGGTGGGATTGGAGGTTTTGAATCTCACCGTGTCACTAGTTCTGGGGTCCTTTAAAATTTGATTCCAGTAGGAATCTGTCAGCTTGGTCGCGATCCTAAACGGAACCCCTATCGTTTGGTTAGAAATGGTTCCTGTGGCCCCCTGGACAGAAGCAGGGACATATCCCTGAATGGGCGGGACCATCAACATCTGTTTGGGGGAGCTGTGCCAGACGGTGTAGTCGGGGCTGATGCCAGCTGGGTCTCCGTTGGGATTACTGGGAAGGTTAGCCCTCAAAGCCAAATCCCCGCGATTGGTCGCGCCGTTATAATCCTGGGGAGCTTGAGTCGCTCGGAATAAACAAATCTGGGTGCTCAGAGAATTTCCAGCGCCGAATGTGTACACTCCATTCGCCAAGGTGACGGTCATGGATGATTTTCCCAATCGGTCGGCGGCGCTGGCCTTGGAGATTCCCACCACAGGGTCCGTCAAGGGTCCGGAAACGTTGAAGGAAAACTGCTGAATCAAAACGTCCCCATTGAAAGTGGCATCTATGGTCCCGTCAACATTTTTGGCTTCTACCGTCAGATTTAGACAGGAACCGGCAAATATAGAGTACGGGTGGTTGCCCGACTTTGTCCAACCCCCAAAAGACCCTTGCGGGGCGGGGGTCAAATCAAAATGATCTGGAACTCCAAAAGAGTGGAACGGAAAGGCTAGGTGGAGAGCGAAAAAAATGGAAAAGAGCCAAGGAACCGAGAGCTTTTCTGAACACACATACCCATCACTCATTGTTATCTTACCTACAACTGCCTGGCGCTGATTTCAGTTCGGATATACTTAACCTTGCCCGGTAAACGACCTTGAGCCGAAATGGCATTTTCCTGGATATGAAGGGCATCTTCCAAGTACTTCTTCAATATATCCGCTTCCCTCTGAGCTAAATCTTCATCCTCTCCATACACCGCCACTTGAATGGACCACTTAAGCGCCTTGCGCAGCCAGTCCTGAGCCTCTCGCATATAAGCTTGGCCTTGGGGAGACAAGGCAGGACCTTTGGTGAAAAGCGAGTTCGTATCCATGCTGATGGTCATCTTGGTCAGGCCTTCATCCACAAATCCCCCCACCTTGACGGTCCTTCCCAACAAGTAGGTAGGAACCTCTACCCGATCCAAAACGGAAAAAGAGTAGGCGTAAGGACGCCCGACCCTGAGAGGGTCCCCATTATCCCCCATCCCATCCCAGGTGATATGATCGGGAAGACTCCCCTTGCCCTTAATCGTACGGAAAACTTTTCCTTGGTCATCGGCAATGACCAGACGCCAGTGAGCCACCTCGAACCGAGGGGGTCTTTTGATAATGAGGTGCAACACCGGAGGATGAACCAAATGACCGTGCCAAGGAGAAAGAACCACATCGGAAGCAATCTTGGAGGGCAAATAGGTAGGAAAGGTGACCAGAAGTTTTTCGGAGGGGTTGGCATTGTTGATCTGGGCGATCAGGAACTCTTCCACGGGCGCCTGAGGATCCAGTTTAGGCACATAAGGGGGCTTGTCTCCTTTCATCTGAATGCGCGGCACCCCTTCAATGGTGATGTTTTTTAACTGAGAGGATTGTTCCGGCCGTTTCTCTTCTGCTGTGGCAAAAGTCAGCCCGTAAAGGTTCATCACAAAAAATATACCAACCCCCAGCCGGGGCCCCAGTACCTTCCACAGAGTTCCAGGTACCCACCGGGACTCCAGAGGAGCCCAGCGTGTTGGAGGAGCCCAACGTGCTAGCCCCCAGCCCCTAACCCCTGTCTTTATATTCATAATTATCCTCGCGCCGACGCTTTTCTTAATTTAAAATTGAAGGTGGCTACACCCCACTCTTCTCGATTTCCATCTTTTGAAGAAAGAGGGGCAAACATCATTTGCTGAATAGCGCTCATCACCAGTTTGTCCAGTTCAGGGAATCCAGAAGTTCTCTCAATGTACAACCCGGACTTTACTCGGCCATTGGGCGTGACCGTCAATCGAACTGACACCTGCGCTTCCACTCCAGACTCTTCAGCCCAGCGTGGATATCGGGGTAAATTCATTTTCGTGATTTTTCGCCGTCCCAAGGGCCCTCGAATGGAGAAAAAATCATCATCCGGAGGGTCTGGAAGTTCTAGAAAGGACGCATTTTCCCGGTCGTTTAAAGTATCACTGGATACAGGATACTCTGCCAGAATAGTCTGGCCTCTTCTCTGTAAAATAGAACCTCCATCCACCGAACCCTCTCCCCCGCTCAAGAAATTTCCGGTGCCCTTTGCATCTCCTCCCGATCCTCGTTTAGCACTCAAATCCACGGTTCCCCCCGGAACTCCCACCAACCCCTCACCATCCCCCTTATCCTGGGTTGTTTTACCCGCATTAGCCAGACGAACCGCACTGGCTGCCATGTATATTTTTTCCCGACCCACTCCGGAGCTCACAGGGGTAGGACCCCCTGAACCAAACAAGGGCCCCTTGGCTTTCAAGGAAGGAAGTTCCACGGCCTCGGGCTGATTCCTAGATTTGAGAGCATTGGAAATCTTAGCCGTATTCCCCTTGAGAACCGCCCCTTTCCCCCTGGGGGGCTGGGCGATCATGGTTTTATCCGGCATCGGTCCCTGACTATAATCGTGCCCTGTTCCTTTTAGCGCTAAATCTTCTTTTCCCATGACATTGATCTCTAAAACCTTTACCGGGGGCATGGGAGACAAGGAATTCAACTGCCATCCTAAGAAAAACAGAAGCAAACCCAGAGCGTGGAGCCCCGCCGAGATACTGAAGGGCTTCCCCCACTGTACCTGGTCCTCAGACTGATGGGCTAAGAAACCCAAAACTTCATCCACGGTATTCACGGCTTACCTCCATGTCCGCCTTCCACGTCCACCTTGGGCCGGGTGGCAAAAGCAATGCGTTGGACTCCCAACGTCTTGATCACCTTCAAAATCTCCATGACGCGGCCATGGACCACTTCCTCTCCGGCCCGCACCAAAACCCATGGCTGTTTGCCTTCCTGAATCTCTTTCTTGATTCTATTTCCCAATTCAGACTCCGACACCATGGAAGATCCCACCGCTAGAGTCCCGTCAGGAAATATGGAAACCTTGATCGTATTCTGATCGTTTAAGGCAGCCTTCCCCGCGGGGGGCAGAAGCAGGGGTTTTAATATGTGAGAGAAAAAAGGCGCCACCACCATGAAGATAATCACCAACACCAAAGACACATCCACCAAAGGAGTTAGATTAATCTCGGAAATGATTTCATCGTCAGGAAAGTTAGACGGTGTCATGACTTCGCTGTCCCCCCATGGGCTATCCTCAATCTATTATTTCTTGCGGGGATGCGGCTGTGGCTGGAGCGGGCCGCCCCTCCCTCCGGCTCCAAAAGATTTAGATCCTGAGCCCCCGACTCCATCACCTGGTCCAAGACCTGCACGACTTCCCCGTGAGATCTCTGGGGATCCGCGGAAACGGCCACCGCATTGACCCCCCTCTGTTTGAGAAGTCTTCCCACCACGCTGCTTATCTGCGACAAACCCACCAGGCGCCCCTCGACTCGGATATCCCTGGAGGATATCTCCACCAGAATGGGCTCGGAGACGGAACTGACCTGAACCACCTTCTCCTGTGAGGACTTAATTTTCATCCCTTTCTCAACCAAGAACGGCATGGTGATCATGAAAATAATCACCAGCACCAAAGACACATCCACTAAGGGGGTGATGTTGATGGTGGCAATGATCTCTTGATCGGACCCGTTAGCCTGCATGGCTTCCCCCTTTCTTCATGGACAACAGCACCAGCACTTCCATGGCCACCACCTCCATTTCCATTAGAAGCAGTTTCACCTTCTTGGTAAAATAGTTGTAGAAGATGACCGCCGGGATAGCCACCACCAAGCCTGCTGCCGTAGCAATCAAGGCTTCCGCGATACCGGTGGCCACCACGCTGGCTCCATTGGCCTGAGCCTGAGGCCCCGCCAGATCACGAAAGGCTTGGATAATTCCCAAGACAGTTCCCAGAAGTCCTATGAAGGGAGCCGTATTGCCCAAGGTTCCCAGCACGCCCAAGTTTCTCTCCATCAAGGCCCTCTGCCGCATCTGGCAGGCCCGCATCACTTCGCCCACCTGCTCTCGGGGCAATTGGCTATTCTTGACACCCGCCTGAATGACCGAGAGAATGGGATTGCCGTCTGTTTCTCCCAACATGCCCAACGCCTCATCCGTCTTACCCGAAACTAGGCTGTTTCGAATCTTTAAAAGGACCTTTTCCGGATTGACCTGAACCCTTCTAAAGTACATCAATCGTTCTACGATAAATGCTACGCACACCAACGAACACAACAACAATATAACCAGGATGGTCACAGAGTGAAGTGTGTTGAATGCTGATGCTCCCGTAATTCCTTCCATGTGTCTGTTCCTCCTAAGTCCCTAGATTAACCGCCTCGAGCTTCTGTATCAGGGGGAGCGGTTTTTTGGCCGTCCACCGTCTTTTTCTTTTGCACCCGCAAGAAATCTTGAATTTCCTTCATCCGTTTTAGAGCTGACCGGACCCAATCCTGCCGGCCTTGGCTTCGTCGAATATGGTTATAGACTCCCATGGCCTTTTCCCACGCTTGCTGCTCTTCATAAAGAGCGGCCAATTGAGCCAAGCCCAGCAAACGAGCATCTTGCTGCGGGGGAGTCAAGGGAATCAATTGGCTGTAAGCCTCAGCGGCCTTCTTCGCATCCCCCATCTTTTTATAAATCTCTCCCATCTGGTTATGAATTTCCATCTTCATGGGTGGTTCCGCCTTTTTGCTCTTGAGTATCTTTTGATAAGCCACCAGAGCGTTGGCGGGATCTTCCAAGGTGCGGTAGATGTTAGCTTCCTCCAACAAGGCATCTATCTGTTTGGGATCATCCTCAAAAGTCTTGGCAAATAAATCAAAAGTTTCCGCAGCCTCTTTAAAGCTGCGCGCTCTCTTGTAGGAAATACCTAGATTGTACATGGCATTGATCTTGATTTCTTGAGGAGCCTCCCGGTCCACCACAAATTGGAAAGCTTTGGCAGCCTCTTTAAATTTGTTCATTCCAAAATAAATGGCTCCCAAACGCATGGCCCCATCCAACGCCACAGGGTTGGTAGGAAAAAGCTGCAGCAAACTTTCGTACTCGGTAATGGCCGCCTCGAGTTTCTTCAAATGCTCTTGGGAGTGAGCAATGGCCAACAAAGCCAAGGGGGCTTGCGTCGTGCCGGGATACTCCAAAAGCAATTTTCGGAATTCTCGAACGGCCTCCGGCCATCTCTTGCCCTGAAAATAAAGTTGAGCCAGCTCATATTGCGCATCTGGAGCGAGATCGCTCTTAGGATACACCTCCACGAACTTGGTTAAGAGTTTAGTGTCCTTAGAGCGCATGGCCTGGTGATAATAGGAAAGCATTAACTGATTCTTTCCATCCGGTAATCGGGAATCCTGAGGAAATTTCTCCAAAAAGGATTCATAGGCCTGAATGGCGGAAGGATATTGTTTCGCGTTGTAGTACGACTGGGCAAGATTCCATTGAGCCTCCGAAGCCAAGGGGGCCTGAGGCCAAAGAGACATGAAATTGGAAAAAGCTTTTACCGCGGCTTTGTATTGTCGGGCTTGGAAATAAAGCCTTCCAATCTGCAACTGAGCCTCCTGTGCCAACGGATTCTGCGGGAACAAAGCCACCAATTTCCCCCAAGTTTTTAAGGCGTCTGCAAAAAAATGCGCCTGTTGATGGGCCCAGCCTTCCTGCAGCCAGCTTTCAGGAACATGAGAATCCTTGGGGTATCGCTTGCGGAAGCTTTGGAACCCTTCCGCCGCCGCATCAAAGTTTTTTTGATTGAAGTAACTTCCCGCCATCAAGAAATGGGCGCTGCCCTTATAATCCTCATGAAAACCTACTTGGTTTAGCACTTGCTGAGCCCAATGGATGGCCTCAGGAAATTTCTCTTCATGGTATTTGGACCAGGCCAAATAAAGACGAGCCTGACTCGACAAATTCGGGTGCTTCATGGCCTGTTCATAGTAACGAGAAGCATCCGCATAAAGTTTAAGACGATAATAGGCCTCTGCCATCAATAAGTAGCTGTAAGATCTCCACATAAAATCCTGTGCCGGAAACTGGGAGATGACCACCTTCATGACCCGGTTGGCATTGGTTACTAATTCCTGGAATTTCTCCGACTGGAAATAGGTGGCCAACATCATGGCCATGGCCACATCGGAAAGAGGGGTATATTTATATTTAAAGAGTGCCGTCTCATAAGAAGACACCGCCGCTTTCCAGTCATTACGCGCATAAGCCTCGTTGCCCAAAAGCATGAAGGCAGCCATGCCGAGAGGGTGATAGGGCAGTTCATGCACCAAATCCCTCATCACATCCGCCGCTTCCTTGGAATTTCCCATCTTCAACATGTAATATCCCTTGGCCACAAAAATGCTCGCATAAAGATCGGGCTGATCGCTGCTGGAAACTCCGCGAATCGCTCTATCCAGCAAGGCAACGGCACGGGCATAGTCATTTCTCTTGGCCGAAATTTCTGCTTCTAAGTAAAGAGCGTATCCTTGAATTTCCTTGGAGCTCTGCATTTGCTTGACGTTGTCCAGACAATTCGAGGCTTCCGTCAAATTCCCTAAACGATACAACGAGCGAGCGCGGTGCACTAAGGAGTACACCTTGAGCCGACTTTGCGGGTACTGCCGCATGAACACCTCATAAGCACTGGCGGCCAAGGTGTCATTCTGAGCCATGCGGAAACATTCCGCCTTAAAATAAGCTCCCAACTCAGCGTAGGTTCCCGTAGTCATTACGGGCAACTTCCCAAAGGCCTCTGCCGCCTCGAGATATTGTTTTTGATGGAAATAACTTAGGCCACGATAGAAAGCCGCCGAAGGGGTGTTGATTCCCTCCAGTGCCTCCACGGCCTCCTTAAAGTTTTTCTCCTGAAATCTTAAAATTCCTACGATCTCACGAACCTTGGCCAAGTTCTGGTAAGAGGGAAATTTGCGGATCAAACGATCTACATTTTGAGTCGCCGCCAAATAATTTTTATCATGCAACTCACACAACGTAAGCCCATAGAGCCCTTCCGCAATCAGAACAGATCTCCCGAACGTTCTGTCTACCAGTTTTTCCCAAGCCTTGCGTGCCTCAACAATATCCCCTGTGTTATATCGAATTTCTCCTATGCGCAAGAACGCATCATCGTGATAGACAGGATCCTTTTGATCCACTAAAAGCTGGTATTGGGGCAGCGCTTGTTTATATTGCCCTTCATGAAAAAAAACTTCGGCAATTCCAAAGCGAGCGTCTGCGGCATGTTCCCCTTGGGGATAAGAACGTATAAACTTATTCAGAAGTTCTAAATTGTTATCGGGAGCCCTATTATTTAGGGCTTCTGTTTGGAGCATTTTCCAGGCGCGTGATTCTTCATCCGAAGTTTTATCCTCTTTACTCCACGCCGCGGTGCCCCCCCAAAAAAGAAAGCCGGCCATCAGGATTACTCCCCAAAATCGGTGTTCGTAAAAGGCCTTTCCAGAAGAAATCAATGATTGCATATTAGTCCCCTATGCCCTCCGGTTGAGTAAGTAACTTCATCAGCCGTTGAACTCGCTGTTGCACGGTGAGAAATCGATGATTATACCGCCACACAACCTCAGCCAAATATAAAGGAAATCTTTTTTGATTGGACCTCCCACCGCTCACCAGCCTCTGCTTTCGAAAGTAGCTCCAAAAACCTTCCAAGCCGTTGAGCGGATTCCCATGGGTCCTAGAGTCGCGGCCATTCAATAAATGTTTTATAGAATGGTTCAAAGAACCGCCATTTTGCTTCTTATATAAATCGGAACAAACAATAGAACCTTTTTTCAACTCCATTCGAATGGTGTAAATTAATTTCCGAACTTTTTTTTCTTTAATCACTTTGGCCCACACCTGCCCTCCTCGGCATAAAATACCCAAAACGGTAGGGGCTGGGCCTACAGATAAGGGACCTTCTCCACGGGCAGGAAAGTCTATGGGGGCAATGGTTTTCATCGCTTGGATATCATGAAGAAGAGGCGGGACCACCTGAGCCATGCGAGCACGGATTAGACTCAACGCCCGCAGAATGCGCTGCCGATGCAGCCCCGTTTCCTTGGCAATGGATTGGCTGTGCAACCCCCGCACATGCCCTCTTAAAACCGCTTCCCATTGCGGACGGCTTAGCTGCAAAGGGGGACCCGGGCGCCAATCGTAACGGCACCGCGCACAACGACGTCGCTGTCTTCGAATGCTCCATACTTTAAGATGCCCACAACGAGGGCACTCTTCTCTTCTCATGCGTCATCCTCACTGTTCGTCAAGTGTCCCACGTTGAGTCCCCCAGGGGTGGGGTGGCCAAAAGCTAAGTGGCACAGATTCAAGTGGCACGACTTTAAGTGGCGTATTTCTAAGTGGCCTAATTGTAAGTGGCTTATGTTAAGTGGCTGATTTGCGACTATCATACCTTATAACCATAGCAGGGTTAATTTTTTTGTCAAGGGAAACTTTAAGCATCTAAATCCCTTGGCACTTTTCTGATGATAAATTAACGATTATTCTTCACCCAGAACTTAGAACTTCACTGAGATGGGAGACAAATCCCCCGAAGAAGCAAATAAAGCGGTTTATTAGGCCTCTTAGATGCTTTTCGGATGCCTATTGCGGATCCCTGATTTTATAAGGCTTTCTTCAGCTGGCGGTAGACAATATTATGTCACGAAGAAAGTGTCGAAATAAACTGAAGCCCCACTCCCTTGTGAGTGATAATAAATTTGGATGCGTCCGATCCCAATTTCTTACGGATGCGCTGAGCGTGTAGCTCGATCGTTTTGGAATCTTTGCCGTACTTTGCAGGTTCTTTCCAAACATTCTTGGCGATCTTTTCCCAAGGGATCACCTCGGGACTCTTGAGTGCCACGAAGTGAAGAAGATCGAATTCTTTAGGGGTCAGCGGTGGGACTGGTTTATTGGCCACCAGGACGCGATGCTCTTTCGGGTCTATACTCACAGGGCCCACCACTAACTTTTCTGCATTTTTGGGTGCGGCAGAAGAGAGAATGAGAACCTGAATATATCCCAACACCTGCTCCCAAGGCCCCCCCTTGACCAGATAGCCGTCTGCCCCGTGTTCCCGACTTTCAATAAGTTGTCCATCCTGATGATGCGCCGTAAAAACCAATATAGGGATTCCACAGGTAGTCAGATTTTTTTTAAGGACATCCACCACCTCAAAACCGGATATATCAGGGAGATTCAAATCTAAAAGAATAGCGGAAGGATTCTTAAGCCTGGCTTCTTGGATTCCTTGGTGACCATCGCTGGCGGTGTACACTACAAAATCAGCTTCCGAAAAGCACTGTCCTAACCCTTGACGCAAGGCAGGATTGTCATCCACAATCAAAATAGAAGGTTTGTCGGTCCCCATTATCCTGTCTATTATAAAGGATAAACCAAGTTCAATAAATTGTCAAGATATAAATTTTTTACGACCTCACCCAGTTCTCAGCTCGGCCAGATTCCTCGGCGGTTGCGACCGCAGGGACGCGGCGCCATCTGCGGCGCGCTCTGCGTCTCTTATAGTTCCGTCCTTGCGAACTTCTGGTAGAGTGAGTTTAAATCTCGAATATTCTGGACAGGGGGTGACCAAACCTCTTTTATATGGAAATAGACCGCGGGTTTTTCAAATATCTGTAATTTTTTACCTTCCAGATTCACCCACTCCTTTGAGGATATCACTTCTAAAACCACTTTATTAGATGTGGGCAGTCCGTTAGAAGCCTCCACCCAATCTAAAAAGGCTTTACCCCGAGTCCGCCCCACCACTATTATTTTCACTGGATTCTCTAGTGGGGATAACACACTTTTTCCCCATCGGGCGATGAGTGGGTATCGAGAATGACGAGGATTCAGGGCATATAAAAAGGAAGGAAACCCAGCCGGCCGATAGAAAAACGCGATATATATTGCCACAAATCCGGAGGTTAAAAAGAAAAAGCCCGAAAACAACATAACCCAGCGATGTATTCGTTTTTGCTCAGATGGCATGAAGATTATTACTGGACTTTTGCAAATTTGATATAGAGCCTACCCTAATACCCCTCTCCCTTGATGGGAGAGGGCAGGGTGAGGGTGCGTGGAGGTGCTGTTACGACGATTTCCCCTCACCTTCATCCTCTCCCCTGGCCGTATGGAATTTGGGGCCAGGGACCATGCGAAAAGACGTTCTCCATATCGCAAGGCCCGCAAGGGGAGAGGAGATAGTTTATAGACCACATAAATCCGAGTTTGCAAAAGTC
>JACQJM010000255.1 GCA_016205045.1 Elusimicrobiota bacterium
AGGTGACCAGTATTCCCGAGTCCGTGTTCAGCCGGAGAAGGAGGATCCAGCACCCGTCCCTTCCCTTCTCTATCCTCATCAAAAGATATTATCCCAACGCCTCATTGGAGATGCGCTCCGGTGCTGTCGACGCCCCCCCCTCCCTGGCCACGGCATCGCGTCCCTCTGGGACTTCAAACGCCCTTCGCCCCTCTGGGGTTTCAAGGGTCCCTGACCTCCGGGCGGGGGCAGGCATAGGCACCGGCATCGCCGTTCATGAGGAACCCGTGGTGACGCGGGATGACCAACAGAATCAGGTCACCATCTTCGCGGAGTTCTTGGAGGGGGAGCGCAGTTTGGGAACCTGGCTTTTGTCCACGGCCCTGGGAGCTCCTCAGGGTTTTTCTTTGGGAGGCAGAAACTTCAAGTTAGCGATAAGACTTGCTCGGCATTATTTGCCTTTCTCCTTGACCTTGAAGAAGTTCAGTCATGACCGCTACGCGGGAACGGATATCCCCAAAAATTTCTCCAGTCTGGTCCGTCTGCAAGACCCGGATCGCTCCGAGGATCGGGATGTTCTAATCTCCATGAACAACCCTTTGCGTTATGGGGGAAAAACATTTTATCAGGCTAGTTTCGGGAAGGAAGATACTCTGTCCATCCTGCAGGTAGTGGAGAATCCAGGCTGGCTTCTGCCTTATGTTTCCTGCACGTTGGTAGGCCTGGGGCTTTTGGTACACTTTTTGCGTCGAATGATGTCCGCCCGAACCAAACCTGCTCTCGCATGAAAATCAAAAAACACATTCCTTGGATACTCCCTTCGCTGGCGGGTCTCTACTTTTTATCTTCCTTGAAACTTCCCCGGATTTCTCAGGGTCCGGATTGGGTGGGGTTTGGGAATCTCCCTGCGCTTCATAACGGACGAATCAAACCTCTGGACACCATCGCCCGCACCACGCTTCTCATGCTGAGAGGAAAACAGGTCTTGCCCGTGGCAGGACGGCCCATGAACGCCATGCAGTGGATGTTGGATGTGATGGCGCGGCCGGAAGAGGCGGACACCTATAATGTTTTTGTGATCCAGGACCCCGATATTTTGGGCCTCCTGGGCCGGGAACAGAAGCAGGAAAAATATTTCTCTTTCAGCGATCTGCAGCCTTTTCTCAAGGAGATTGAAAACCAAGCCTCTCTGGCCGAGAAAGAAGAGGCCCAATCTAGGTCCCGTTACCAGACCGCCGTCGTCAACCTGCAGGATCGCTTGATGGTTTATCAAAGCCTTAAAAACAGTCTGCGGGTGGAAGGAACTGGTGATTTTCCCGAGGAAATCATCCTATATGAAAAAAGCCTGGGACCCGGCCTAAAGGCCTTGGAGGCTCATCAGAAGAAGGGTTTCCGGTTTAATGAGAAAGATTTGAGGATTCTCAATAGCTTTTTTGAGAAGTACCACTTCCTTTCCCAGGTGGCGTATTTTAGACCTCTGATTCCTTCC
This sequence comes from Elusimicrobiota bacterium, assembly GCA_016205045.1. Lineage (GTDB taxonomy): Bacteria > Elusimicrobiota > Elusimicrobia > JACQJN01 > JACQJN01 > JACQJM01. The sequence goes on from JACQJM010000255.1 coordinate 1,469, forward strand.
GATTCGGAAACTCCTGAGAATTGGAAGAATCTGGGGGAAGGCCTTTTGGAAATGCTCATGCCTGGGACGCAATACCCCGGTCTCATGGCCTACGCCCAGATGGTTCAGGCTTATAGGGTAGGAAGGGCGGCTCAATTCAACGAAGTTCTTGCGAAGTTTAGAGATGGGATGAAAACCAGGAGTCCTCATGTTTGGAGTCTGGCCAAAAGCGAATTATTGTTTAACTTCGCGGAACCTTTTTACCAGGGGATGATCTTGTATCTGGTTGTTTTCCTTCTTATTTTTGTCTCCTGGTTGGTGTGGCCGGATGTTTTGCAGAAATCCGCTTTTTATCTTCTGGGAGTTGCTTTTTTCGTCCATACCCTGGGCCTTCTCGCCCGGATTATTCTGCAGGGGCGTCCTCCGGTGACGAATTTATACTCTTCCGCCGTGTTCGTGGGTTGGGTGGCGGTGCTCCTGGGGATCGTTCTGGAAAAGATGTATCGAAAATCATTCGGAAGTTTGGTGGCCTCGGTGATAGGATTCTCTACGCTGATCATCGCCCATCATCTGATGGGACAGGGAGATACCATGGAGATGATGCGGGCTGTTTTGGATTCTAATTTCTGGTTGGCGACGCATGTGGTGACGATTACCATAGGCTACGGGGGGACGTTCCTGGCCGGGACCCTGGCTCATGTGTACATATTCCGCAAGATATTCGCCCCGGGTTCCAGCAGAGCATCCACCCATGCCTTGGTTCAGATGACGTATGGGATCGTGTGCTTTAGTCTTTTCTTTAGTTTTGTGGGAACGATATTGGGAGGTATTTGGGCGGATCAATCTTGGGGGCGGTTTTGGGGGTGGGATCCCAAGGAAAATGGAGCTCTCTTGATCGTGCTTTGGAACGCCATTATTTTGCATGCCTTATGGGGAAAATACGTGCAAGACCGGGGGTTCATGGTGATGGCTGTTTTTGGGAATATTGTCACAAGTCTATCCTGGTTTGGAGTCAATATGTTGGGAATCGGTCTTCATTCCTATGGATTTATGGATAAGGCATTCTATTGGTTGTTGACGTTTGTCCTCACTCAGTTTGCAGTCATGAGTTTAGGGTTACTTTCTCCAGAATTCTTTAGAAAACAGGCCTAATTTTAGTCCCCCCTCCCCATCATAACGGCTAAAACCTTTTTAAATTCTATCCACAAATATTCTCTCTAATTGGCCATTCTGTTGCCCAACGATGATCAAGGTGATTTGTGAAAACGTCTTCTTCCTCTAGCTACAGCGTCACGGTGCGTCTTAAAATGGATGGCTCTCCAGGGGCGTTCCATCACATTCTTTCGATAATTAGAAAATGGGGTGGAACATTGGGCTCCGTGGACCATGTGGCCTCTGAAAACGGATTCAAAATCCGTGACGTCATCATTCTCAGCTCGGATCAAAAACATTCGGAAAATGTGATCAGGAAAATCAATAAAATCAAGGGAGTCCGCGTGGTGAATGTATCCGACCGGACCTTTTTGATGCATCTGGGAGGAAAAATTGAGGTGATTCCCCGAGTCTCCGTTAAGACCCGCGACGACCTTTCTATGATCTACACCCCCGGGGTGGGCCGGGTTTCCATGGCTTTGGCAAAGGATCCTTCCCAGGCCTGGAATCTCACCATCAAAAAAAACACCGTGGCGATTGTCTCGGACGGAACTTCTGTCCTGGGGCTGGGAGATATAGGGCCGATCGCGGCGCTTCCCGTGATGGAAGGGAAAGCGGTTTTGTTTAAGGCTTTCGCGGGGGTGGATGCTTTCCCTCTCTGTCTGGACACCAAGGACACCCAGGAAATCATAGAGACGGTGTGTCGAATCGCTCCGGTGTTCGGCGCGATCAACCTGGAGGACATCAGTGCTCC
>JACQJM010000265.1 GCA_016205045.1 Elusimicrobiota bacterium
CATGTCTGCTTTTTTGGCCGATTCTGAAAGCCCCAACGATCTTTTCCCTATTTCTTTTGCGACTATCCGGCGAGATTTAAACGGCCAGTATTGGGTAGGCGTATTTTCCCTTCAAGAGATGACTGCGAAGTTAAACTGGATCGTCTCCATCAATGGGGTACGCTATTTCGTTAAAATGGAAGGAACCATGGTCTCTTTTTATTTGCAAGAAGCGCCTGCTGGAAGCCCTGTCCCTAAATTTTTCTCTTCCCCGCTCCAAAAACCGGTAAAGTTCAGTCACTGAGAAACTTTCACCAGTAGGCCGATATCTTCCAGCACCCCCGCCACCGCTTCACAGCGTTCTTGGGGTCCTGTAAAGACCAGCGCCGAGCCCCGGGAGTGAACCTCCCAAGAGATCTGCCGGGCCCTAGCCAGAGAACAGCGGATGGCCTTGATGAGCTGTCTTTCTACCTCATCAAAAGAGTGGCAACTACAGTTGAGCAGGATCGTTTTCCACTCAAAACCTGACTGAGAAGTGTCCGCCGTCTGTTTTTTGTGGGCTTTCCTTTCTAAAATCGCGGGGGGCATTGAAGATATATTATCCAAAAAATTTGCTTAAATCTATGGGTATGGGCGATCTAAAGAACATCCGTATTTTGGTGGTCGATGACGATATGGCCATGGCCGATCTCATTGAGCAAATCCTGTCCAAGGAAGGTTATAGCCTGCACCGCTCTCCCTCCATCGCTGATGCACAGGAAGCAGTGCGTAGAACCCTTCCCGACTTGATTCTTCTAGATCGTAATCTGACCGATGGAGACGGCGCCGATTTTTGCCAGGAACTGAAGCAGGATGAAAAAACGAAGAAGATTCCTATTCTATTCTTGAGTGGGACCAAAAAGGATTTGTCAGAGAAAGTTCTGGGACTCCATCTGGGAGGAGACGATTATATCATTAAACCTTTTCATCATGAAGAATTGAGCGCTCGGGTCAAGGTGGTCTTGCGCCGGTCCTATCCAGATCTTTTTGGAAAGGCGGCTCTTAGGGCAGGTCCCTTGCGGTTAGATTTTGAGTCCAAAAAGGCCTTCCTCAATAAAAAGGAACTTTCCCTTACGGCTAAGGAGTATGACCTTCTTTCCGCTCTGGTTCAGAGAAAAAATCGCGTCTTGACGCGCGAATTTCTCTTACAAAGCGTGTGGGGAGAAGGAGTACACACGGAAAAGTTGGTGGATGTTACGATAGGAAGCTTGCGAAAAAAACTGGGAAAAGTGGGCCATAAAATTATGGCGATTCGTGGCTCCGGATTTCGCTTGGATTTTGAGGCATAATCCTTCCGCTTTCTGATCTCTAAACTTTTTCTATTCACTCCTAACCCCTAACCCCTAACCCCTATCCCCTGACCCCTATCCTAAATAGACACCTTCCCGGACATTTTTTTACTGATTTCTTACTGATTCTTCAGGAAACTTTCACGCCACTCGTCTATCCTATGAGGGATGAGAAAATATCGCCTCCCTAAAAGATTGTTGAAAATACAAGTTTCAATACCCAGGTTAGACAAAGCCTATGCGTGGAGAAAATCAGCGGCTCAGACGTATGGCGGGGGAGGTTGCACCCAGATATACATGATCGAGATCCGGCGTCCCAAGTATCTGTGGATCTAATGAAAAAAAGGGGCCAAATAGAGGGACCTTTGGACCTACTAGGACCTAGGCAAAAAGACCCCTGACATAAGGGGGGGTTCCCACTAGACTATAAGTGTTAGTTAGTAGGAGGAACTCAATATGAAACGCACATTGCATTTTATTCTGATCCTGACTCTGGCCTGCTTCTTTTTAGATCGAAGGCTCCCTGCGGAAACTTTCTCAGACGAGAATAAGGTGTTGAGGGGGCTCCATGCCATTTCACAAAAGGCCCAAGACCTAAAGCAAAACAAAGACGCTTTGCATGATTTCGGGGATGGCCGAGGGGCTGTGCCGGCTCATCAACATAAAAATGGGGGCGGCTGGGTGGAGAACACCGCTCAGGTGGAGGAGTCGGTTTATGTGGGCCCTCAAGCCCAGGTTTATGGGACAGCCGAGGTCATCGGAGGGACCGTAGTCCAAGATCGTGCTCAGATTTATGAAGGGGCGCAGGTGATAGGAGGCATCATCGCAGGAGAGGCCAGAGTTCACAGTTTTCCGGGAGACCCTCAACGAATGGGTCATTCCTTCTTATCGGGCCATTTTGAGATCAACGGGAAAGCTGAAGTTTCTGAAAACGCCACTGTATTTGCCAGCTTGGACTCCCATGTCACCGTGGGAGGCAACGCCAAGGTCAAGGGTAGATCCAGGCTCTCGGGCTTTATGGCAGTCACGGATAATGTGGAGATCTGCGGTGATGCCCTCTTGCATAAGGGGACCCAGGATCGTCCCGAAGTGATCGGGGGAGACCAAAAATTCTGCGGAGGGATAAATCCTTCCCCTTCTCCTACTCGAATCCAGTTCCGAATTTCCCCAGACAGCAACCCCAAGAGAAAGCTCAAAACCTAATCTCCCCGTAAATCCCCCTCTCTTAACTCCTCCTGAATAGACGGCCCCAGATTGTCATTTGACCACTGGGAGCCAAATTTCAGTCTTTTTACTATTTTGTTACCCCATTCTCAGGTAACAGTTACTCGGCGCGGCTATACTATAGACATGAGAGGAATGCGCGTCAGGACGGCCCTCACCCTCCTTCCTCTCTTTATATTCCTAAGCAAGCCTTCTCCGGCCGCGAACCTGGAGGGCGATCCCGAGCCCATTCCGGACCCAACCCCTATCGTGACCGATTCCACCGTCACCATGAGCGGGACACTGGGCCGCTGGATTGCGGACGATTTTGAAAACAAAAGGTCCTCAGATATCTATACATTAACAAGCCAAGGGAAAATCTACACGCTTCAATTCGCGGGAAATCCCCTCAATCATTTAACCTCCGGCTCCCAGATAATGGTAAGCGGGGTTTTGGGCGGATCCGTTTTAAGCATCAAGGACTGGCAAAAAGACATACAAGTCATGCCCGCCTCTCCCACCTCCTCCCAGTCCAGCTCCGTGGGAAATATCCGGACCGCCGTGATCCTTTTTAATTTCGTGGACAAGCGCGCAACCCCCCTTTCTCGCACGGATGCTTTGAACAAGGTGTTTAAGGATGCCGACTCCTCCAAAAGTTTTTATGAGGAAGGTTCATACGGCCAGACACATTTGGTGGGAAAAAATTATGCGGACGCCAGCCTAAGCGATATTTATGGTTGGTACCAGAGTCCCTATACTGCCAGTTGTAATGCGGAGGATTACATCTCCAAAACTCTAGAGATACAGCAGGCGCTGGGAATCGATACGGCCGACTACGACAAATTTCTTTTCATTTTTCCTGCGGATGGGTGTACGCCCGGGACGCATCCGGGAGCCGCGCGTTTGGGCGGCAGTGACGCTGTGGTCCGATACGATGTCACACGGCCAAGTATTTTTCTTGGAACCATCAATCATGAACTAGGGCACACATTTGGGCTGGACCATGCCCGCGGGCTGGAGTGTGGTGAGAAATCCGTGAGCTTTACACCCGGCGATTGCGCCCTGCCTGAATACGGCGATGTTTGGGACAGCATGGGACATGGTCTCGATGCTTTCAAGCACTTTAGTAGCCTCAAGAAAATGCAGGCCGACCTGAACTGGATCCCCACCTTCAGACAACAAGACATAACTGCCGATGGTGACTACACCTTGTATCGACTGGAAGACTTACAGGCGGGGCCCATGGTCTTGCGAGTCCCTATCACAAGTAATGTGTGGTATACGGTGGAGTATAGGCAGCCCATAGGGCTTGAAAAAACTGATCCCAACAACAATTATACGCGCTGGGGCAGCCTGATACACCTAAACTTATACGGCCTTCACACCCTCATAGACACAACGCCAAGTAGCGTTGGCGATGATTTTTCTGACGCTGCGTTGGTAGATGGCGCTAGTTTTGCCGATCCTGAAAACCTCATCACGATCCAACAGGTAGGCCACAACGACACATCGGCAACTATTAGAGTCAAGTTAAATTGCGCCCGCATGAACCCCTCCCTTAGTTTCGATCCCCAGACTCAAGCCGGACCCGCAGGCACCGTGGCCAACTACACGGTTACCATTTATAACCAGGACAGGGGAGCGTGCGGAAATACAACGTTTCAATTATCCGCAATCAATTATGCAGGAGGAGGTTTCAATTTCGATCAAGATCAAATCGAAATAGAGCCGGGAGGATTTCGAGCCGCACAACTGCACGCTGGGATCCCGGCCGGTCTCCCGAGCGATGGGTATCCCATTTTGGTGCAGGCCGTTGATGCTTCGGATTCTTTGCATGGGGTCTCTGACTTCGCGAATTATCAGGTAAATTGTCAAACCCCTCAAAGCCCTGTGGCCATGGGCGCGGCGAGCGCCTCAGACTCCTGCCCCATCCCTAAGGTGACAGTTTCTATCTCCCCCGCAGCCCAAACGGGCACGGACGGCAGACAGGTAGACTATGCGGTGGATGTCCGAAATGATGGGACCGACACCAAAGCTTTTAATTTGAACCTAGTCCTCCCCCCTGGGTGGAATGCCTTCATCAATTCTGCCCTTCTCACGGTAGGCTCTGGCAAGACGGCATCCACCACGATGCGCCTCACCATCCCTTCGAAGCAGGTCCTTGGAACCTACGACATAGGTGTCCATGCGGTGGATATCAATGACGTCACAAACCGGGGTTACGCGGCGACTACCTATACGGTGGCTAGTCACCCCTCCACTATAAGGCCCACGGTAAACATCACTCCCTCCAGCCAGTCCGGTCCCAGCGGAGGCACCCTTAACTACACCGTCAACGTGATCAACAACTATCCGTCTGCCTTGACCTTCCAGTTAAACGCGACCCTCCCTTCTCCTTTTTGGAGCGCGGGCCTAGTAGGTTCCATAACCCTGGCGGCCGGAGAAACAAAATCCGTACAGATGTCCGTGACCTCTGCTTTGGGCCTGCTGGATGGTTCCTCTTATGCTTTCAGCGTGACCGCGACCGACCCCTCCATGTTGAACTACCCGAACTCCGCCACAGCCAACTATGTGATCCAGGCCGCGCCCACCTGCCTGTCCCAAGCACCCACATTCACCTTCACCTCTGCTAAAGAGTATGGCGGTCCTGACGGGGGAGGCACCTCGACCGAGTACACTTTCTTTTTGAAAAATAACGATTCGTCCGACTGCGCCGCCGCTCGTTTCAATCTTGCGGCGACACTTCCTAGTGGGTGGACATACAGTTTCGATCCTTCCTCTCTGGACCTGGGTCCGGGGCAGAGCAAAATCTCGGGACTGCGTATCACCTATCCCGCCAATGTTCTTCCTCCGGGCACAGTCATCAACAAATTTAATATACCCCTCAAAGCCACGGATGCTTTTAATCCTTCTCATTATGGCTCGGATGAGGTTTACTTCACCGTATTCAAGGACGTCACGGGCAAAAGGACCATTCGTTCAGGGAATTGGTCCGACCCCTCCATCTGGCAACCCACCGGAGTGCCTTACTTTGGAGACCGCTTGGACATTTATGACAATGTAGTCCTGGATGCCCCGGAAGCCACCGCCTATGCCATTAGGATTTGGAAGGGGAGTCTTTCCTTCAGCCGAGAAATCTCCAGCCAATTGACGATAGAAGGCTGGCTGATCGTGGACCCTACCGCATGGCTGGATATGGGAACTGAAACTTCCCCCATCCCCCCCAACATCAAGGCTGAAATTCGACTTTTGCCCAATCCTTATAACCCCAACGACCCCAACCTGCACTCCATCACCGTAAAAGATGGTGGAAAATTTACGGTCCAGGGAGCGCTCAAAACTGCTTCTGCCACGGCCCTGGAAGACGCTCCGGCCGGAGCCACCTCCATCCTAATCAAATCGCCCAATATGGATTGTCCTCACTGCCCAACCCTGGAGTTCGACCCCACAGCCCCTTGGTCGGTGGGGGATGAGATCACCGTAGACACGGAGCGCCGAACAATCGCGTCCGTTGTCCCCGGAACTCCCACTCAAATTGTCCTCTCGGAACCCTTGTCTCTCCCGCATTATGTCGCCGACACAATCCGGGTGGGCAACCTGACCAGAAACGCCAGAGTGTTTGCGAGCGTGGACGATACCTACCATCAGATTCAAAATAAATCCCTCGCCCCCAATGACTTCGTGATCCGCAATGCAGAATTCGCCCACCTGGGCAAAAAAAACTTGGCGGACGGAATCGTATTCAGCGCTGGAGCGAAAGGCTTTGTCTTCAACTCGGTCATTAGGGATGGGGCCAACTACGCCCTCACCCTCCTATCCCAATCCTCCAATAATGTTTTTAAAAATAACCTGATTTACAACAACCGGGGGGGCATTCATTTGGCAGACTTCAACCGCAACAATGTGTTGGACGCCAATCAAATCTACAGCAACTCTATCTATAACAATCCCGATGATTGGGGTCTTTGGATGTACCGGTCGTTTAATAACACGGTCATTTCCAACATTATATACTCCAACCATGGCGGCATTCTGCTGAGCGGTGGGTGCCGCGGAAATTCACTGGTTTCCAATTCCATTTATAAGAATGTCACCATCGGCTTCGATTTTGATGATTGGCAAGATCCCAACACAAACTCATTTCTCTCGAACTATTCCTACGCCAACTATCTAGACTACACTGCTCCTCAGACACCGCTGACATGGGCGGAGGGGGGGCTGGGATACGATCCTAGAGGAAACTCGAGGCCCGCCTCCTGGAAGGAAGTTTTATTTCAGGATCGCTGGAACGCAGAAGCCATCCTTTTGCTGAAGGGGACCCATTTCAATACATCGGCGGGTATGACCTTGGATATTTTTAGCGACCAGGGGGCATTTTCTGTTCTTTCCTACAATGGGGATGACGACCTAGGCACTATCCGCCTGTGGGGCAAATACACCGTGAGGAAAAGCACCCTCACCCTGGACTACTTCTCATCCCTCTACCCCTCCACCGCCTCCATCCCCAAACTCATGCAGGGGATGGGGCACTCCGCTTCTGTGGCGACAAACGATGTGGATGCCGTCTCCCAGTTAATTTCTATCACATACTCCGGCACGACCTGGAATGTGGAGGGATCTTTCTCCGGACTTTTGGGCACGTTCTCCGGCTCCATTTTAAACCAACCCTTCCCAGCCTCCAATCCGCAATTTACTCTCACATTCACTCCGGGATCCTCCCCCCAAAACGGAGATTTTATGGACTTTGTCCTCATCGCAAGCTCCAAAGACGCCTTACGCCAGAAAAAGCTTCTTATAGGATCTTCGCCATTCAACAGCAACAGGACCACGAACCGCTCCAAGCTCATCATAGATCCCTCCGCTGGGTTTTCCCTAAAAGGGGGGATTTCCATCAAATTAGGAACAGAAACTCCCTCCCTCATGGACAGACTAGACTCCTCCTCCGCTTACTACACATTTGTGGACTCAGGAGCCCTAACCCTAAACATGGCCAATATATCCAACGCCGATGAAAATGGCATCCAGTTGTCTGGATCGGGCGGGATCAGCATGTTTTCCACAACATTTGATCTGGCTGGCCAGGGAAACTCCCTCTTTTCCACATACATCACCGCCAAGAATCTGATCAGCCAAGCCACTTTGGATAAAGTGTCTTTCAACACTCCGCAGAACTGGCCGCAGAGCACCGTCCTGTACAACATCCGGGTGCCACAGAACGAAGCGGGGCTCTCCTGGCTTGTGACGAACTGGTCGGGCAGCAGGGGGGGTCCGATCTATGAGAGCGATCCTTACAACAAGATTTCTTGGGGCGCAGGTGGTCCCGCTCTCCCCGAGCCTGAGTTCTCCCCGCTCCCCCCTTCCCCCACTCTGCAGCTGGTCAATCTGTTAAAATCTGATGGAACAATCCTTTCTCTAGGAAAACAAAACGGTGGTCCCAGGGCCCTTATGGTGAGTCAGGCCCAGGGATTCAGCCAGCAACTTGTGTTCGGACCACAAGTCAAGGAAGCCAAGATAACGGATTTAACCGGCCGCGAGATCTCCCATGTTTCCCAGAACGGGAGCGAACCTCTGGTGATTTCTCTTCAAGAAAATTCGGGCCTGAGGATTTCAACGGGATTTAACCTGATCCAGATGAGGGTTTGTGAGGAGAGCAATCCAGGTGTCTGCAAATGGCAGGGCCGGGCACTCATTGTCATTAAGTAAGGCGGGGGGCAGACTTCTGTTTGAATCGGGCATGGCGTTGGTTCAGATGCGTACCCCCCGAAGGTGCTCACAAAACCACTGGTTTGCGCGAAATAATCCATCTCACCTCTATCCATTGCTAACTGTAGGCCCATCCAGTCGTTATTTCTGGCTTCATAGAAAATTCATCCTCTTAAAATAATTTTAAAGGCTCTTTGGGAAGGTTCTAAAACCCTTTTCTTAATTGAGTTTTTTGCATCAGACTTTCTTGGCTTGATTTCTGGCACAATTGTTTTAACCTATCTTGTGCAGCTCCAAATATACAAACAACACAGTGGAACTGCACTAGAGCTGGTGTGGAAATTCTTATCGATCCGCGGAATTTAGAAGAGGAAGAGGGTGGATCATATCCTGAGCTGGGTTGAGCCGTTTGTTGGGAGGGAAAGCATATGAATCAATCAAGAATAAAAAAACTTATGGGAATCGGTCTTGTCACCTTGACTTTTTCAGCACATAACATCGATTCCGAGACGCTTACACTGACCACCTATTACCCCGCACCTTACGGGGTGTACGCCCAGATGCGGACCACGGGAGACACATTTTTAGCTTATGATCCTGCGGGCACAGGCAAGGTCGGCATAGGAACCACTACGCCCACGAACAGGCTGACGGTGGCGGGGAGTGCTGATTTTTCGGGTGCATTAATCGCTGGAGGCGTGGTACAGGTGGGAAGATTCTCCCCACCCCTTCCCACCACGGGAGTTCAAGAAGGAAGTATGGCTTTTGACTCCACGAATTACGCCTTTAAGGGATATGCAAACGGAGTCTGGACGGATCTCGGTGGCGTGGGTGCTATAACTGCTAACGGGATTTTCACTGGTAATGTGTCGAATGCTGGTTATACCACATTAGGGACGGTTACCGATGGAACTAGATGTTTTGTGGCTCTTAGCCGGTTTGTAGATTATACACGTAGTGCGACCACAGCCGCTGAGTGTAGAATTGTGGGGAACAGCATTATGGGAAAATATATTGGGGATGCTGGGGCAGGTCCAGATGGTTATATCTCTTGTAGTTATCTTTGTTGGTAGGGGGCTGGAGTTCTTTGTGTCCTAAGTTCCTCGTCCAGCCTTCTTTTAAAGAATTTGTAAAGCTTGCCTGCTGAAAGTTAAATAATCACAATTTTTACTGCTCTTTTTTATCCCCCCAGCTCGACCTTGAACCGTTCCTTGATAGAGAGTATAAGATCATGAAACAGAACTTCCCCGAACCACCTTTTTCCTCCCCCTTAATGGGGGAGGGCAGGGTGGGGGTGGCCAAGACCACTCGAAATTAACCCCTCATCCTAACCCTCTCCCGCATGGGGAGAGGGGATTCGGGGAAGTTCTGATCATGAAACGTGTTTCTTGACACATTAGGAGATATCTAATAAAGTGAGCAAAATGAATCGGGGGTTGAAGTCTGTCCTTTTTTCTATCTTTTTCATTTTCCTTCATGCCGACCTGGCCACCTGCTACACGTTCAGCACATCCACACTGACACAGTTCGGCAGTGTTCCCGTAGGAGCTAAGAATAGGTTGGTGCTCCAGATTGAGATAGATCAGGATCCCCAGGATCTTCCCGCCACCATCTCCAGCATCACCCTCTCAAACATAGGGTCAGCCCTGGATACCGATATTTCTGCGGTGAGGATAAGAACCGAATTCGGAACGGGGCAGGTTTACTCCGGATTGGAAACTCAAGCCGGTTCCGACCAGGTTTTTGGGGGCAATGGGATAACAACGTTCAGCGGGCTCTCCATTTCAAGTTGGCCCCTCACCATATATATAGTCGTGGACGTAAGTAACACAGCCACCCCAGGAAACACCTTGGATATAAAAATATCTGCCGGAGGGATCGAGGGCCTCAATCTAAATACAAATCCTTCCGATCTGGATTCCCCCAGCAGCAGGCAGATTGTCAGTGGTGTGCCATCCCCAACTCTGGCGATTTTTTCACCCGGTCCAAACGAAATAGGGGTGGCCTCCTCTCAAACGGTCAAAATGAGTTTCAGCACCAGCATGAATCATGAATCGGTTGAATCTGGTTTTTCTATGCAGGCGGTCATGGACAATGGGGGTAACTCAATCGCTCTGCCTGTGACGGGAGTCTTTGTATCCACAAGCCCTATCTTTGAATTCGCCCCCAACATATCCTTGGCCAATAACTACACCTACCAGATCAACCTTTCCACGATCACGGCAGATTTTGCGGGAAACCCGCTCTCCTCTGCTGTCCAGTGGAGTTTCATCACCCGCTTCAGCTCGGCGGTGGCCAATGTGTTTTCCAATCAGGGCGTTCAATTGATCGCTCCCCAGGAGACGTTTTCTGAGTCAGGATCCGTCAACATCAATTTAAGTCCTGAGACGACTCCCATCCTGGTGGATCCTCAAGCCATCTCCACGGCCAGAGCGAATTTGGAGGTGACATTTGACACCAAGTCGGTGGTGGGGATGGTGGAGTTGGCGGCGAGGGGCATGACGGGCAATGTCCTTCAGCCTTTGGAGCCGGTCGCTCTCAGGTTTTCCTATCCCGATAGCAATAATGACGGATTCGTGGATGGGACCTCCTTGGTGAGAGCCAAGACTCTCTGCCTGTGGCATTTGGATGAAACCAAAAAACTTTTTGTTCGAATCCCCAGCTGTTCCGTCGATACTGCCGCCAAACGCGTGACCGCGACGCTGCCTCATTTTAGCGTGTTTGCCATGATAGGCAGTCTAGACACCTCTCTGGCGGATGCTTACGCCTATCCGGTTCCCTTCAAGCCCTCCCAGGGCCATTCCCAGATCACATTCACGAATCTTTCCTCCCTGGCTACGATCCGTATCTACACGATCACCGGGAATTTAGTCCGGGAACTGGAAGAAACGGACGGGGATGGTCAGCTGGGGTGGGATGTCAAGAACAAAGAAGGGGTGCCGGTCAGCTCCGGGGTTTATCTGTATCTCATCAAAAGCCAGACGGATACTAAAAAAGGCAAGTTGGTGATTATAAGATGATAAAGGCAGGGTCTAGGGGTCAGGGATTAGGGGTTAGGAAGATCAGAATTGTTGTGGTGTTGGGCGGATTTTTTTTCCTGCTCACCCCTCACCCCTCACCCCTCACCCCTTTGGTTTCGGCGGGAGAGCCTGGCTCGGCCAGCATGGA
>JACQJM010000256.1 GCA_016205045.1 Elusimicrobiota bacterium
AAGATATTCCTTCCGGAGATGCGGCCAAAAAACACCGTCAGGTTCCCGAGAACGTGCGCAAGATGCGTGAGACTCGAGAAATTGCCCTCTCCGGTGGTCCTCCTGAGAAAGTAGCCGCTCACAAAGCCAAAGGAAAACTGGCCGCTCGGGAGAGAATTAATTATCTCCTGGATGAGAACTCCTTCCAGGAAATCGATCTTCTTGTAGAAACACGTTCTACCGAGTTCGGCCTCAAGGAGAAGAAACTCAAAGGGGATGGCGTGGTCACAGGTTTTGGAAAAATCCATGGCCGGGATGTGGCCATATTTTCCCAGGATTTTACGGTGATGGGAGGCTCCTTGGGATTGGCCCATGCCCAGAAAATCTGCAAAATCATGGACCTAGCCTTGGAAGCCAAAATGCCCATGATCGGTCTTTTGGACTCGGGAGGCGCCCGCATCCAAGAAGGAGTCGATGCCCTAGACGGCTATGCCGATATTTTCTACCGGAACGTCAAAGCTTCCGGAATCATCCCTCAAATTTCGGTAATCTTGGGTCCCTGCGCAGGGGGCGCGGTTTACTCCCCGGCGCTCACCGATTTTGTATTCATGGTATCGGGAACTTCCCACATGTTCGTTACGGGCCCCGACGTGGTCAAAGCCGCCACAGGGGAGAATGTGGGCTTTGAAACCCTGGGGGGCAGCGGGGTGCATGCCTCCAAAAGCGGGGTGTGTCATTTCGTGGCCAACAGCGAACCCGACTGTTTCCGCCAGGTGAGGGAACTTTTGTCCTTTTTGCCTCAGAACCGCTGGGAGAAACCCTCCACGGTTCCCAACCAAGATCCTTTGCACCGGCCGGTTCCTCTTCTGGAGATTTTATGCGGCATAGATCCCCGAAAGCCTTACCGCATGCATCACGGCATCTGGCAGATCGCGGATGAACATAAATTCTTTGAGGTTCACGAAGATTTCGCCAAGAACATCATCACAGGATTTTTAAGGTTGGGTGGGGAAGTGGTGGGAGTGGTGGCCAACGATCCTGGCCACATGGCGGGAGCCTTGGACATCAAAGCCTCTGAGAAAGCGGCCCGATTTATCCGATTCTTGAACAACTTCAACATCCCCATCCTGACCTTGGTGGATGTGCCCGGCTACTGGCCGGGAGTAGCTCAAGAACATGGCGGCATCATCAAAAACGGCGCTAAACTCCTTTACGCTTACTGCGAGGCCACAGTTCCCAAAATCACGGTCATCGTCCGCAAAGCCTATGGGGGCGCCTATATCGCCATGAGCTCCAAACACCTGCGGGGGGATTTCAATTTCGCCCTGCCCTGTTCCGAGATCGCGGTGATGGGCCCTCGCGGGGCTGTAGAGATTCTCTACGCCAAGGAAATAGAAAAAGAAGCCACCCCTGAAGCAAAAGAAGCGCTCAAACAAAAACTTTCCAAAGAGTACGCTGAAAAATTTGGCTCTCCTTACCAAACTGCCTCTACCGGCTCCATCGATGAAATTATTGAGCCTGCCCTCACCCGCAGCAAAATCATCCAAGCCTTAAGGCTCCTCAAGAACAAAAGAGTTCCAGGCCAGAACGACCCCAGCGGAAACATTCCTCTATAAGATAGTACTTAAGCCCTAAAAGGATTTGGGCCCATTGTCTATTAGCCTTGGGCCCATAGGACCTGTGCCGCTTTTAGGGCTTTTAGGTATAGTCTCAAAGTGAGGGATTCACCGTCACTTTGAGCCTCAACGCGAATGCATGCGAATCCGACACGAATAAATGCGAATAAGGATGTTTTACGAATAAGAAAATGGTTTCCCACTTGATCTTAACGGCTTTTCTTTTAGGCTCTATCCCTTTCAGCTATTCTCAACTACCAAAGACGGGACCGGTCTTCCAACAACTTCTGAAAGCGGCTAACCCTGACTCCTCCGCGGTTCCTGACTCCGCTAAGGTTCCACCTCCTCAACCTGCCGGCTCCCAAAAAAACGAAACCACGGAACCCCAGGGACCTAAAGGCGTCTTAAATCCGGAACAACTCCAGGCGATCCAAACCATAGCCACCACCATCAGCCAAAACTATGTGGACCCCCTGGAAGCTCAAAAGATCATGTACGAAGCCATGAAGGGGATGGCACGCAAACTCGATCCCTACAGCACTTTCCTCTCACCCGATGAAGTGGACAAATTCATGAAGCTGATGCACGGAGAATATTTTGGAATTGGAATTTGTCACACACTAAAAGAAATAGGGAAACCCCTTCACATTCTGTATGCCTTCCCCGGCAGCCCTGCTCAGATAGCTGGAATCCAACCCAACGATGAGGTTCTAAAGGTTGACGGGGTCAACGCAGAGCAAATGAACGGGGATGAAATACATCAAAAAATAGTGGGCGCTCCCAACACCACCGTCACACTGACCATCCTAAGAACCAACAATGTGAATCTCCAGAAGCAAATTGAGATCACCGTGGCCCGAGCTAATATAGAAGAACCTACCCTATTTGCCAAGATGTTGAACAAAGATGTGGGCTACATCTACCTTAGCTCCTTTCAAAAAAGCAGCCCCGAAGACTTCGACAAGGCATTGCATTGGTTGTTAGGAAAAGGGATGAAATCTTTAGTCTTCGACTTAAGGTTCAACCCCGGAGGAAACTTAGATAGCGCTCTGGGGATTAGCGTATTGTTGCTAAGAAAAGGTGACACCATCATCTCCGTAAAAGACAGACAAGGCAACGAGCAGTCCTATACAGATCCTTTCAATAGTGAACATACGGACTTAAGAACGGTTTTGCTCATCAATGGACACAGCGCTTCGGCCAGCGAAGTGGTGGCGGTGGCCCTGAAGGACAACAACCGCGCTACCGTCATCGGCAGTGACAACTCCTTTGGGAAAGGAGTTGTTCAATCTATGTCTGTGTTCCAAGAAGGAATTTTAAAAGGATCGGCCATAAAAATCACAACCGAAAGATATTACTCCCCCTTAGGTTATTCAGTAGAAAAAGATCCCAAAACAGGAAGGAGGGGAGTCGCCCCGCACATCCTGGTGAAGGTGGACCCCAAAAAGGAAGCCGAGATCGCGGAGGCAC
Organism: Elusimicrobiota bacterium; assembly: GCA_016205045.1. GTDB lineage: Bacteria > Elusimicrobiota > Elusimicrobia > JACQJN01 > JACQJN01 > JACQJM01. The sequence goes on from JACQJM010000256.1 coordinate 3,066, forward strand.
TTTCTTATGAATTATCGGGAAAACGGCCTCCCAAGCGCGTGCGCGACGAAGTCCTGGAAAAAGCTTTGGAGGTTTTGAGGCAACCCCTCGCTCGTCCTTTCTAGAATTTTAGTTTCTGCCCTATCATGACTTTGTGTCTCCGCGCCGTGCCTGCGGGGAGTTCCAAAACATACCGAGCCAACCCATATACCCGCGCCACTTTCTCCTCCGGTGTATCCGGATAAGAGCGAGGGACACGGTGGAAGGTTTTAGAAATAGTCTTGTCCGACCTAATAAATAAAATATCCAGGTCCACCCAGGTGTTCTTCATCCAAAACTGAACCACCTGTTCTTTAGGAAAAGGGAAAAGCATTCCATACTCCTTAGGCAATGATTCTCGAAACATGAGTCCTTTTTCCTGATCCTCCGGAGTTAACGCCAGCTCCACGGAAATTTTATGGCCATTGGGAAACCATAAGGCTGTCTTCGATAGGCCTCCGGCCCAGACACACGGAAAGTTGATAAGATGATAAGTTGATAGGATCAAAACTCCAAGCACCAAGCACGAGGAGCGGAAATTGGAAATTCGCTTTCTGAGCTTCGCTCTTCGCTCTTCGCTCTTCATTATGAATTTATCAACTGTCTTCATCGAGAGCGCGTCGAAACACCCACCCCTTTTAGAGGTGAGGTGCTGACAGAAATATTGGACTGTGAAAATGTGGAAGAGGAATTACGCACGCTGGAAGTGGAAAAGGTGGGGGAACTCAAATCCAAAACAATTTTGGACTTTACTTTTTGCTTTACCTTTAGGGAATCCTCATAGAGTTTGTCATAATCCAGCTTGAGCCCTGTCGCGATTTCAGAAAGTAACTTTCCTTCCTCCCGCTGTTTCAGCAGTTCTTTCAATGGTTTACCGCCTTGCTTGGCCA
>JACQJM010000257.1 GCA_016205045.1 Elusimicrobiota bacterium
ACTCAGGATTGATCGTTGATAATGTATCAAAAAGCGGGCGTGGAAGTCAAGAAAAAGTTTCTATTTTTCAGCAATAAATATATTTTTGACTTCGGTGTAGAGGCCCAACGCTTTTAAGCCCAGCTCTCGCCCCACCCCAGATTTTCTGAAGCCTCCAAAAGGAGCCTCCAGATGAACACTATGGCCGGAGTTGATGGAGAGAACACCCGTACGAATAGATCGAGCCACGCGCAGGGCCCGTCCGATGTCCCGAGTCCAAACAGATCCCGAGAGACCATACTCGGAGTCGTTGGCAAGGGAGATCGCCTCGGTCTCATCCTTAAAGGGGATCACGCACAAAACGGGACCAAATATTTCTTCCCGAACCACTCGCATGTCGGGTCGAGCCTTATCCAGAATGGTCGGCAGAAGGTACGATCCCTTTTTTAAATTTTCATTTTTGGGAGGACCGCCCCCGCAGATAACCTGGGCCCCTTCTTGAACACCCAGGCGAATATACTCCTCCACCTTTTTTCTCTGCGCCATGGAGATGAGCGGACCTATTTCTGTCGTGGGGGACTTGGGGTCATCTACGCGCAAGCGATCCGTCCTCGCCAGAAGAGCTTCCATAAATTTGTCGTAGATCCCCCGCTGGACAAAGGCCCTGCTTCGGGCGCAGCAGTCCTGGCCGGCGTTGGAAAACACAGAGAACACCGTGCTCTCCACGCACAAATCTATTTGAGCATCGTCAAAGATAATGTTGGGAGATTTTCCCCCCAACTCCAGAGAAATTCTTTTGATGAAGGGAGCCCCCAGGGCCATAATCTCCGCTCCCGTTTGAGTTTCTCCCGTGAAGGAAATTTTGGGGACGCCCGGGTGTTGTGCCAGGGCACGTCCCACCGTGGAGCCGGGACCCACCACCACGTTAAACACTCCTTCTGGAATTCCCGCTTCCAGCGCCAGCTTTGCCAGCCTGAGGGCGGACAATGGGGTGAGACTAGCCGGCTTCACGATGACGGTATTTCCAGCGGCCAGGGCGGGGGAGAACTTCCATGAAGCGATCATCATGGGGTAATTCCACGGCACAATGAGACCGCACACTCCTATGGGCTCGCGCAAGGTAAAATCCAGACCTTGGTCCGCCACCGGAATGGTCTCTCCGAAATACTTCTGGACCGCCCCCGCGTAATACTCCAAACAGTCCGCCACCCCATTCGCCTCGTCCTGGGAATCTCGAATGGGCTTTCCCGTATTAAGGGTTTCCAGGGTGGATAACTCCTCCTTGTGCTGGCGGACCAAGGCGGAGAATTGGAAGAGTTTTTTGGCACGGTCTCTCGGCCCAAGATGAGACCAAGTCTCAAATGCTTTTGTCGCGGCGGAGACCGCCAAATCTACATCTTGGGAGTCTCCTTGAGTCACCTCTGCAATGGACCCCTCCGTGGCGGGATCATAAAGTTCATAGGTCTTTCCTGTTTTAGAAAGAACTTCGCGTCCCCCGATCCACATCCCGGCTGTTTTTTTAAGATTCAGCTCTTCCAGATTGATCATTGGATCCTTCGACCCACTAACTGGACTTGCGCAAATTTGATTTAGAGCCTACCCTAATATCCCTCTCCCTTGATGGGAGAGGGTAGGGTGAGGGTATTCAGAAATAATTGGAGGTGATTCCACCATCTACCACCATCACAGCCCCGTTGGTCCAACTCGATTCCGGGGAGGCCAGATAAAGCGCCAGATATACCACATCCTCCGGCTTGCCAAATCGTCCCATGGGAATACGGTTTAACCGCTTGGCCTTCTCGGCAGGCTCCTTGAAAAGCCACTCTGTCAAAAGAGGCGTTTCAATGGGCCCGGGGCAGATAGCATTGGAACGAACGCCCTTAGGACCAAATTGCACCGCCAGGGATTTTGTCAAAGCGATCACAGCCCCTTTGGAGGCGGTGTAAGCATCCTGGGGTACCGTGCAACCCACCAACGCCACAAAGGAAGCGATGTTGATTACAGAACCTCCTCCCCCCTTCACGATCTGCGGGATGCCGTACTTGCAGCCTAAATACACCCCCTTCAAGTTCACGCGGTACACCTGATCCCAAACCTCAGAATCGGTGTCCAGAACAGAGTGGTCCTTCTCGGGAAATATGCCGGCATTGTTGTAAAGAACATCCAACTTCCCAAAGGCTTTTACGGCCGCCGCCACCATCTTCTGGGCATCCGTGTCGGAGGAGACGTCCGCCTGCACCGCGATCCCACGACCCCCCGTTTTTATAATCAGCTGTGCTGTCTCCTCCGCCTGTTGCCCGCGTAGATCCACCGCCACGATGGAAGCGCCTTCCCCCGCAAAAACTTGTGCGGCGACCCGTCCCATGCCGCTCCCCGCTCCCGTTATGAGGCAAACTTTTCCCTTTAATCTTTCACTCATTCCTAAATCCTCTCAAAATACCTCGCCAACTCCCAACAGGTCACGGCCCGATCAAAGGCCTCCTGCTCCACGCGGGCCGCGTGGAGATAGTGAGCATGCACCTTTTCTCCAAAAGTCTCCCGGGCCGCCTCGGATTTTTCCCACCCATCCGCAGCCTCATGCAGAGATTTAGGAACCTGAGAGAGGCCCTTCGCCTCATACGCGTTGCCCCGAAATTCCTCCGTAGCCTTCTGCTTTTTGGAGATTCCATGCAACACCGCTGCGATCGTCGCGGCAAAGGCCAAATACGGGTTGGCGTCCGCCCCGGGAATTCTATTTTCAACGCGAAAGCTGGGACCCTTCCCCACAATCCGGAACCCGCAGGTGCGGTTGTCTCTCCCCCACGCGATGCGCGTGGGAGCGAATGTCGACGCTTGGTAACGTTTATAGGAATTCACCGTAGGCGCGAAGAAAATAGAAAAATCCTTGGCCAAAGCCATCTGTCCGGCCAGAGCTTGGAAAAACAATGGTGCCGGCTCGCCTGAAGCACCGCCCTTCCAGAAAAGATTATTTTTTTCCTGCAGATCCCAAAGGCTTGAGTGAAGATGAAAACTGGAGCCTGCCGATTGCGCCGAGTACTTGGCCATGTACGTCACCGCTACCCCTTTCTGAAGAGCGATCTCTTTGGCCCCATGCTTATATAAGGTATGCCGGTCCGCCATCTCCAGGGGATCGGCATAGCGCAGGTTGATCTCCTGCTGACCAAACCCCCACTCCCCCTTGGAGAACTCCACGGGCACCCCGGAAGAGTTCATGTGGTTGCGAATCTCTCGAACCACAAATTCTTCTTTGGTTCCCTGGAGAATATGATAATCCTCTATATAAGAGCCCAGTGGGTCGAGGTGGTGATATCCTTTTTGGCGGGCCGAATCGAAGGAATCTTTAAACAAATAAAGCTCAAGCTCCGATGCCACCTTAAATCGGTAGCCCATTTTCTTGGCCCGCTCCAGCTGGCGCATTAAGATCTGCCGCGGAGCTACTTCCACAATATCTCCTTTCTCATCTTTTAAATCACAAATCACCAGGGCCGTCTTCTCAAGCCACGACAGGAGTCTTAGGGTGTTCATATCCGGAACCATGTGGAAGTCCCCGTAGCCCTTCTCCCAACTGGTAAACTCAAAGCCCTGCACGGGCTCCATCTCCATGTCCACGGTTAGCAAATATGCACAGGCATGGAGCCCACTTCGAACCACCTCCTCCGCAAAAAAATTTCCCGCGACTCGTTTCCCCATCCAACGTCCCAACATATCGGGGAAAACGGCCAACACCGTATCTACCTCTTTACGGCGGATCTTCTCTAAGAGAGATTTTAAGGAAAGTACTCCGTTTTCAGCCATGACTTCTCACCACCCACAGTGGGTCTTCGGACTAAACTCCCAAGACTTTCCCCACCGCTTCCACATCTTTATCCTCCGCCCAAACATAGGCGCCGTAGGTATTTCCAGTGCTGATGGCATCCACCGCGTGCAAGTTGATCTTTGCGGCCGACACTTTATCCAACATCTCGCACAAGACTCCGGCTCTGTCTTCTCCTGCAAGAAAAAAACAGGTGGCCTCCCGAACCTGCATCCCCGCCGCCTGGGCGGCATTTTTAAACTTCACCCCATCTTCAGGAACACAGATAATCTGGGCTTTCCCTCCACCCATTCCGAACGCCCAAAGGCCTTTTAGATTGACCCCCGCATTTTTAAGCGTTGTGGCGAACTGCGCCAGCGCTCCCGGCTTATCTTCCGCATCTTTTATGAAATACTTCACCCGCTTCATGGTTTGAGTCATAGTTTCTCCTTTTTACAACATCATTTATCCCTCCCGTTCTCGCGAACAGGCGGGGTTAGCCTTCTCTCGGAATATACTAACAAATATCCGACCACCACCTGCTGAGTGTTCTGCGGGCGAGGAGGTATAATTTGGGGAAGTTCTGAGGCTAGGGAATGAACGACCTTTAATAGGAAGAGCTTATCCTTAGGAACGGGAGGAAGAATGCGTGGTGCGTCTGAGTTCGGCGACCTTGAGGCGAACAGCAGCCCGGCGCGCGGCAGCTTCTGCTTGGGCCAATGTGAGAGGGTCGATATTTGGGCTAACCATCTGGGCCTTGGCTTTCTCCAATGCCTGGCGAGCCCTTTCGGCATCTATCTCTTCTGCCATCTCCGCTGTTTCAGCAAAAACAGAAACCACGTCCCCATGAATTTCCACAAACCCACCCGAAATGGCCAAAACATTCACATCTTCTCCTCGATGAGTGCGCAGGCTTCCTTCTTGTAATTGAACAAAAAAAGGTGCATGCCCGGGTAGAATTCCCATTTCTCCCGCGTAAGCCGGCAACACCACGAAGTCGACGCCCGAGCTTTCCTGAACCACGCGCTCGGGAGTTACCAACCGCAACGTGAGTTGTTTTTTAGCCATTTTATAAAGGGATTAAGGAATTATGGAATTAAGTGATTAAGACGATAAAAACTCTTAATCCCCCAATCCCTATTCCCTTAATCCCTCCTAAGACTGCATCTTTGCCGCTTTCTCGACGGCTTCATCGACGGAACCCACCATGTAGAACGCCTGCTCGGAAAGAGCGTCGTGCTTACCCTCCATTAGCTCTTTAAATCCCCGCACCGTTTCCTTAAGCGAGACGTACTTGCCGGGCATTCCCGTAAACTGTTCCGCCACGAAAAAGGGCTGCGAGAGAAATTTTTGAACCTTCCTGGCGCGCGCCACAATGAGCTTGTCCTCATCAGAAAGTTCATCGATTCCGAGGATAGCGATGATGTCCTGCAGGTCCTTATAGCGCTGCAGGATTTTTTGCACTCCTCTCGCCACGGCATAGTGTTCTTCCCCCACGATCTTGGGATCCAAAATGCGCGAAGTCGAATCTAAGGGATCCACGGCAGGATAAATCCCCAGTTCCGCGATCTGACGATTGAGCACGGTGGTTGCATCCAAGTGAGTGAAGGTCGTGGCCACGCCAGGATCGGTCAAGTCATCCGCGGGAACATACACCGCCTGAATAGAAGTAATCGAGCCGCGCTTGGTCGAGGTAATTCTCTCCTGAAGCAATCCCACTTCCGTGGTCAGGGTGGGCTGGTATCCCACCGCAGAAGGCATGCGGCCCAAAAGTGCGGACACCTCGGCGCCGGCAAGCACGAAGCGAAACACATTATCAATAAACAGAAGCACATCTTGGCCTTCTGAATCCCGAAAATGTTCCGCCTGCGTCAAAGCCGTCAATCCCACTCGGGCACGGGAACCAGGAGGCTCATTCATTTGGCCATACACTAACACAGTTTTGGAAAGAACCGGAGATCCATCCTGAAGCTTCGTGTGTTGCATTTCCAGCCACAAATCGTTCCCTTCCCTGGAGCGCTCGCCCACGCCGCCAAACACCGAAACGCCGCCGTGTTGTTTGGCCACATTGTTGATGAGTTCCTGGATGATGACCGTTTTTCCTACCCCCGCACCTCCGAAGAGACCCACCTTTCCTCCCTTCATATAAGGTTCCAAGAGATCGATGACCTTAATGCCTGTTTCAAATATCTGTGGGGTGGTCTGCTGTTCCGTCAGCGGTGGCGGGGCACGATGGATCGGCAAACGATCTTTTGTTTCTATTGGACCTCGATAGTCTTTGGGTTCTCCCAAAACATCCAGCAACCGACCCAGACAAGCTCGACCCACAGGAACCGAAATGGGCGATCCCATATCCTCCACGACCACCCCCCTGCGGAGCCCATCCGTGGGGCCCAAGGCAATGGCCCGTACCGTATTGTCTCCTAAATGCTGCGACACCTCCACCGTCAAAGCCGAATCCCCGAATTTAATTTTCAAGGCATTATAGATCGCCGGAAGGCTTCCCGAAGGGAACTCCACATCCAGCACAGGACCAACGACCTGCACCACTTTACCCACGTTCATATCGGACTCCTTATTTATTTCGTGAGCACGTAATCACGTTAGCAAGTAAGCACGTGAAAAAACCGGGATCACGGATTTTTACTTTTGAAAATGAGCCGCAATAAAATGTGCCGGCTTAGATTCATCCGCGGTCACAGAACCCATCTTGTGGAACCGAACCCCATAGCTATGAAGAGTTCCCCTTTGACGAATATGCCGCACATCCCCCCGTATTTCCAGAGGAATATTGACTTTTAGATATAAAGATGTTCCTTCCTCCAATTCAGCATTGGTCTCAAAAGACATCCCCCCTACCGACAGGTCCACAATTTTTCCTTTTCCGCGGCTGATCAGATGTCCCGGGGCGTGCAGTTCTAACGCCAGCCCCACAGGGAACCGCGGGTGCTTTCTCTTTTCAGACTTCTTTACCGATTTGTTCATACGTCCCCCACTTCCACCATCCTAAAACGACAGTTCTAAGTTCGAGGTTCGAAGTTCTAAGTTAGCAAGAAAATTCCTTAAAAAACCTAGAACATAGAACTTAGCACTTAGAACTGCTTTCATGAGGCCAGAGCTTCCGCCCCACCCACCAACTCCGCAATTTCTTTGGTGATAATCGCTTGCCTTGTTCGATTCAAGCGCAATGTCAAACCCGAAATGAGTTCTCCGGCATTTTTTGAAGCCGCTTCCATGGCGTTCATCCGGGCCGCCAACTCGGCCGCTTGAGATTCTAAAAGAATGCGGTACAACTGCGCCTTGATGTAGCGTGGAAGAAGCGTATCCAATAACTGCTCTCGATCAGGCTCGAAAGAAAAATCAGTTAGGATCGGTTTCTCTGCGGGCGGCTCCAGGGGCAGAAGCATTTTCTGAATGACTCGTTGCTGAGCGATAGATTTAAATTCGCCGTAAATCACGGTCACTCCAGAGAGATCTTGCTGAGCGTAAGCTTCCAAGACTGCTTTCCCTAAAATTTCGGCTTGTGCAAATCCCACCCGCGGGAAAATTCCCACCAACTCCCCCACCACCTTTAGATCCAATCTCTTCAGCCGCGATAAG
>JACQJM010000258.1 GCA_016205045.1 Elusimicrobiota bacterium
CTCCACCCCCTCCGCCTCCCCACATCTCCACCATCACACGGCTTATTCCCGTCACCCCAGCGGGAGGCCAAGAACCAGAAACATCGTAAACCTGCATATGAGGAAACCCGGTGGGAGGCTGCCAACTGGCATTTCCAGAAGCATCCGAGGTCAAAACCTTCTCTCCTCCTTGAGTGCCATCCGCAATTCTGAGCAAATTGGATCGAGGGTTGCTTATATTTCCAATCACAACCTGTCCTGAGTCTCGTGCCAAAATAGTCTGAGCGGTCGTCACAAGAGTAGAATGCGTGGCCAAAGGAGCCGGGTAATATGTTACCATAGTCAAGGTCTCAGTAAAGAGAGCGCGAGCAAAAAGGAGTATACCCAAAAAACTCAAACACAACATCCACTTGACTCTCTCTCTATTCCTCATAACCTCAACACCCTTTTATTCCTATCAATCACCAATAGATGACGACACGCCCCGGGGCCCCATCTCCTGCTCTTGTTGTGCAGGAGTAGTTCATAGGCCCTCCTCCTCCTCCTGGACGAATGCCGTCTTTATTAACCGGATTGGCCGCATTACCTCCCGCCCCCCCATTTCCACCCTGTCCTCCCATTCCCATGATTCCAGTACTACCGAGTCCGACCCCACCATTTATGCCGAATACGTTTCCCGATGTGCCGGGTCCGCTCCCGCCTGACCCGTTTACACACGATGCTGTGGGTGTGGCTCCAGTTCCTCCGGAGGCCGTAATCAGACTTCCAAAACTGCTGGATCCTCCTGAACCGCCGTTTGTGGTGGCACCACAATCTCCTCCCGCCCCCCCATTGCCTACCACCACGGAATAAGGAGAACCCAATGAATTAACTCCAAAAATTCCCCTACCATACCCTCCCCCACCGCCAGCGCAGCCATCCCCAGGAATTCCAGGATGAGACGGAAGATCAGAAGAATCTGAGGCTCCGCCTCCACCACCGCCCCAAACCTCCACCATCACACGGTTCACTCCTCCCGGTACAGCCCAGGAACCGGAAGCGTCATAGATCTGTACTTGGGAAAATCCAGGAGAGACCTGCCAGCCTGTATTACCGGAGGCATCCGAAACCAAAACTCGACCCACCGCCTCATTCCCATCGATAATTCGAAGCACATTGGGTCTAGGATTGTTGATATTGCCGATCACAACCTGACCGGAATTTCTAGCCAGGGTAGTTTGGGCAGTGGTGATGAGCGTGGCATACACCCCGTAAGGCACGGGATAGTACGTGCTCAAAACCAATGATTCTGTACACAAATCTTTAGACAGAACTGTCATCCCCAAAACCGCTAAGATCAAAATTTTTTTAAATGAATTTCTCCGCATGTTTTTTACTCAGTAATAAAGTATGACACGCCCTGGGGCCCCATTCCCGCAAGGAGCTGCTCCGCCCCCCCCCGGAGAAACACCCTGGATAGAGGACCCAGAGGACCCTTTCCCCCCTGATCCACCATTTGCACCTTGCCCTCCCCCAATAGCGTTTCCCGACTCCCCTGGGATACCCAAAACGGGGTTAGTCCCTGATCCTGCTCCATAGGAACCTCCTGCCCCACCACTGCCTGCCACACTTGTCCCCCCCAATCCTTCTCCAACTCCGAGATAAACGGTCCCAGGAACGAAGAGGGAACTAGGTCCCCCATTTCTATTGGCAGGATCAGGATCGCAACCGACACCCCCCAATCCAACATTCACCTGCCATCCCGCAGGTGCCACGACCCTTTTCCCATACCCTCCCCCACCACCCGGAAAAGTGGCGCTGCCTCCTCCCCCTCCTCCCCATACTTCTGCCAACACCTTGGTCACCCCCGCAGGAACAGACCAAGAATACAAACCCGGAGTATCAAACACTGCCATCGTAGAAAATGAGCCGCCCTGCCAACTGGCGTTTCCTGAGACATCAGAAGTTAAAACTAATCTATCGGCCTGAGTCTCATCCATAATCCGCAAGATGTTAGGTCTATTAGGTCCTGTGCCGTTCGGGTTTCCAATGATAACCTGTCCAGAATCTCGAGCTAAGGTCGTAATCCCTACGGAGCGGAACGTTACGTACGCCCCGGTCGGAGCGGGCAATATGCTGGTCATGGTCAGCTGTTCCGTGGATAACTCCCGCGCTAGAAAGGCTAGGCCTAGAAAAACCAGGCATCCCAGGCGTTTCCAAAGAGTGGGTTTCATAGGAGGAATCAGAAGGGAAATCTCACCAAGATCAAAGCGGTATTCCCTATATTAAGGTGTAATAGGTTATACCCCCTTCCCTCTTATATTGTCAAGGGAGAAAAAGTGTCTTAAAGACACCTTCCTATACTTATTTTTTGTAGGAAATGACAGAAGATTTGAGACTTGGAGTCGTTAGGATTTCTTAGGGTGAGAACTCTCAGGAGGGAGTTTAAAAACAGACCCATCCAGAGTGTATACTGTTTCTTCGATGCCCGCGGGACCGGCTTCTACACGGATATAATTAACCTTACTTTTGGAGTGAAAAAAAGGATAGATGGGAGAACCTCCGGATCCTCCCACCACATACCTTACCCCTTTATAATCCACCACCACTAAACCATGGGTGTGACCCAAATAAACTCTATCCACCTGGTACTTGGCCATCAAATTCGTAAAGGGAATGTCCTTCCCCTTAAATCCTCCAATGCGAAACCAAATTTGAGCCCACCGCATGATCCAGGGTCTAAAAAATAAAATCTTGGCAAAACTCAAGATCGCAGGTGGTTCATGAGTAAATACCAGCTTCCGAAGCGGCGTGGCCAAGGCTCCCTCCAACCACACCAGCTGATCTTGCATTAAATTACCGGCTGAGGTGTTTAGAAAAATAAAGCGAACTCCCCCTCGATCAAAATAGTGCTCAGGTTTCCCAAAAATATCTTGGTAGAGCTGCTCATTCCCTCCCAACTTGGGCACATTCCGGTCGTGATTTCCCAAGACCGTCAACCATGGCCAAGAAACATTTTTACCTAAAGTCTTGATGAGACGAGCATACTCCCTGACAGTCCCATCCCGGACCATATCTCCCAGCTGGATAGAAAACTCAAAAAAGTGACCTGGTCTTTTACGATTTTCCTCCATCATCCAAAGGAGATTGACGAAATAACGGTGAGTAGACCAAATCAAACGCTTCAGACAAGACCGCAACGCCCCAGTATCACCGATCAAAGCAAACCGGACAGAGCCGGAAGGATCGGGAGGCGAACCCTGAATTTTTTCAAGCTGTTTTGAAGTTTTCCAGGGGTCCGATATTTTAACCAAACCTTCCGAAGTCCGCTCCCTAACCCAATCCTGATAGGAAGAAATGGCGGCGATCTCACCCTGGCGACGGGAAACCGACGCATCAAAGACTCGCTCCAAGCCGCTGTGACGTTCCTCGGCAGAAACGGGAGAATCCTGTGCCGCTTGAGAAGCCACCTGACGCAAGGAGGTAAGTTTCTGGGGAAAGGAAGAAATCCCATGCAGACGTCCCGGGGCAACCTGCCGAGGAAGCGGCGTCACTCCCAAGGGAACAGGATGAGCAGAAGAAGGGACGGCAGAAAGGGGGAGAGGATTGGGAATCCTGAC